>JAZRJF010000078.1:0-3968 GCA_045645665.1 Lachnospiraceae bacterium
TTCAGTGCCTCCAACGATTCGTCGCTGATGCAGTGCTCCATGCGGCATGCGTCCTCGGCTGCGGTTTCCTGCGCTACGCCGATGCGCGTGAGAAACTCGGTGAGGATGGTGTGTCGCTCGTAAATCTTCTTGGCAACGGCCAGTCCCGATTCCGTCAGCGTCAGATGACCGTCAGCGGGGTCCATAACTACGTATTCCGCTTGCTTCAGCAGTCCGATGGCACGGCTTACGCTCGGCTTGGAATAACCGAGATGCTCGCATACGTCGATGGAGCGAACGAAGCTTTGCTGCTGAGAGAGTACATAGATTGTCTCGAGATACATCTCGCCGGATTCCTGTATGTTCTTCATACTCGGCCCTCCCGTTGAAAGAATAAAACGTCTGCAGTGTGCAAATGCTGCGCTGCATTTGCACATACAATTATACCACAGGCCGTAGGGCATTACAAGGTGCAATTGGGGAGTGGAGCGTGGCGCGTAGGGGTGTTTCGAACGTGAAAAATAATATGAAAAACAATGAATTTGGGTATTGACAAAGGGTAGTGCGATGCATATAATAGGCATGGAGTTAGCGGAAGCTAACTAATTTTCAGGATAACGAGTTAGCATAGGCTAACGCAGGGAGATGGATTATGAATACCTTAAAGGACATTCGAGTTGGTAAGAAGGCGAAGGTAGTGAAGGTTCACGGCGAAGGCGCAGTGCGTCGACGCATTATGGATATGGGCATTACAAAGGGTGTTGAGATTTACGTGAGAAAGGTAGCGCCGCTCGGCGATCCGATGGAGCTGAATGTGCGTGGCTACGAGCTTTCGCTTCGTAAAGCAGACGCTGAGATGATTGAGGTTGAGTAACGAGAGAAAGAGAGGACGATTATGGGATTGCGAATTGCACTTGCAGGTAATCCGAATTCGGGCAAGACGACGTTGTTTAACGTTTTGACGGGCTCCAATCAGTTCGTGGGGAACTGGCCCGGTGTTACCGTGGAAAAGAAGGAAGGAAAGCTGAAGGGTCATGACGATGTGATTGTGACCGACCTTCCCGGCATTTATTCCATGGCACCGTATACCTTGGAGGAGGTCGTTGCGAGAAATTATTTGATCGGTGAGCGTCCGGATGTTATCTTAAATATTGTGGACGGCACGAATCTGGAGCGTAATCTGTATTTGACGACGCAGCTGATGGAGATCGGCATTCCGGTTGTCGTTGCAATCAATATGATGGACATCGTTCGCAAGCGTGGTGACAAGATTGACATTGCCGACCTTTCTAAGAGAATCGGTTGCAGAGTCGTTGAGATCTCCGCGCTGAAGGAAGACGGCATGAATGAGGCGATTGAAGCAGCATTTGCCGCAGCAAAGGCCGGTCCGCGCGTGCCGAAGCATACCTTTTCAGGTGCAGTAGAGCATGCGATTGCACATATCGAGGAGGCGGCGGTGCACGATATGCCGCACGAGCAGCAGCGTTGGTATGCAATCAAGATTTTCGAGCGTGACGAGGCTACCGTATCGAAGCTTTCGCTTCCCGCTGAGAAGCTTGCTCACATCGAGGAGGACATTCAGATTGCCGAGAAGGAGATGGACGACGACGCGGAGAGCATCATTACAAATGAGCGCTACGAGTACATCGCCTCCGTCTTGCAGCATTGCTACCACAAGAAGCATTCCGGTAGATTGTCGACCTCCGATAAGATTGACCGAGTATTGACGAATCGTTACGCGGCACTTCCTATCTTCGCGGCGATTATGTTTTTGGTATATTACATATCCGTGTCTACGATCGGTACGTGGGTGACGGATTGGACAAATGACGGGCTGTTCGCCGACGGCTGGCATCTGTTCGGCATCGGCTCCTCCGAATACGAGGACGACATGCTGAATTATGCGGAGGGCCATATCTGGACGGAAGCGCTTCGCGACAAGCTGACGGCGGCAAATGCAGCCGATGTCACCGGCGCGGCAGACATTTTGGATGCCATAGACGCGAAGGATTTCGGAGCATTTGAAGAAGCCTACGGCTCTTATGCGGATGTGCTTGCCGAGCATGGCTTCGATGTGAGCGAGCTTGTGGATGTGCCGATGGAGACGGCGCCGGATACCTCGACCTACGGCGTGTGGGTGCCGGGCGTTCCCGTGCTTGCCGAGAAGGCACTGAAGGCACTGAATACCCCGGATTGGCTTGACAGCTTGATTATCGACGGTATTATCGGCGGTGTCGGTGCGGTGCTCGGCTTCGTGCCTCAGATGCTCGTGCTGTTTTTGTTCCTTGCCTTTTTGGAGGCGTGCGGCTATATGTCTCGAATCGCATTTGTTATGGACCGTCTGTTCTGCAAGATCGGTCTGTCCGGCAAATCGTTCATTCCGCTTTTGATCGGAACGGGCTGTGGTGTACCCGGTATTATGGCGTCGCGTACGATTGAAAATGAGCGCGATCGTCGCATGACCATCATTACAACGACGTTCATTCCGTGTGGCGCAAAGCTGCCGATTATCGCGATGATTACCGCGGCGTTGTTCGACGGTGCATGGTGGGTAGCACCGAGTGCGTATTTTGCGGGAATTGCGGCGGTTGTTATCTCGGGAATTATGCTGAAGAAGACGAAGTTATTTGCGGGTGAGCCTGCACCGTTCGTGTTGGAGCTTCCTGCGTATCATATGCCGACGCTTCGCAACCTGTTTCGCAGTATGTGGGAGCGTGGCAGCTCATTTATCAAAAAGGCGGGTACGGTTATTCTGCTTAGCTCGATGATCATCTGGGCCGGCTCGCGCTTCGGTTCGGTGGACGGAGCATTTGGCTTCTCGCTTGATATGGCGCTCGAGGACAGTGTGCTCGGAATGATCGGAAGCACGTTCTGCTTCATCTTCGCACCGCTTGGCTTCGGTAACATCAAGGCTGCCATTGCAACGATTATGGGTCTGTTGGCGAAGGAAGAGGTTGTCGGCGTATTCGGCGTACTGGATTTTGAGGGAATGACGAAGCTTTCGGCTTATTCGTTCCTGCTGTTCAACCTGCTCTGTGCACCTTGCTTTGCGGCAATGGGCGCGATTCGCCGTGAGATGAACAGTGCGAGATGGACGGCCTTTGCGATTACGTATCAGTGCGTATTTGCTTACGCTGTGGCGCTGATGATTTATCAGTTCGGTATGTTTGCAATGGGCAATCCGAACGTGTTCGGTCTGGTGGCTGCAGTGGCGGTAGCGGCATTCATGCTGTTCATGCTTGTGCGTCCGTATAAAGAGGCAACGAGTAGGGAGAGAAAGTAGTCTGCGGCGGTTGGACGCCGAGAAGAATGAAGGAGAGAAGCAATGGACTGGTTGATAGAGAATATCGGAACGATACTGGTATGTGCCGGCTTGGTTCTTATCGTTGCGGCAATCATTCGGTCAATGATTCGAAACAAGAAAAAGGGCATTTCCTCGTGCGGCTGCGGTTGCAGCACCTGCGCGATGGGAGAACTGTGTGGTTCTAAGAAAGAAGACAAATGATCGGAGGAAATACGATGGAAAGAAGATGTCCGTGCTGTGGCTACTATACATTAGACAACGAAGAAGAGAGATTGTACGGCATTTGCCCGGTGTGCTTTTGGGAAAATGACCCGTGGCAGGCGTCCGAACCCGACGAGGCGGGCGGTGCGAACTCCATCAGTCTTCGCAGTGCACAGCGCAATTTTGCGGAGTTCGGAGCTTGCGAGGAGCAGTTTGTTGAGGAGGTTAGAAAACCGTATGGCAAGGAGCTGTACGCAATCGTGCCCATCGCTACCATTCCGGAGCGCTTAGAGGAGGCGGCTCGGTGGTTCCATGAGAAATGGGGCGTGCCGGTGGAGGCGTACGAAGAGAGCATGCGAGATGCGATGACGACAGAAGACGGAGTGCCCGATTGGTATGTCGCTGTGGACAGAGAGGGAACGATTATCGGCGGTGCCGGAATTATCGAAAATGATTTTCACGACCGACCGGACTTGGCGCCTAA
>JAZRJF010000079.1:0-12029 GCA_045645665.1 Lachnospiraceae bacterium
GCAAAGGTGATCCGTGACCGGAGCATTTGGTTTTGTGTGTTCGCATTTTGAAAGAGGTGTTGCGTATGAAGACGATAATAAAGGAATTCCATCAGACTAGACTAGAGATTATAAGGAGAACATGATTGATTCGGATTGAATTATTATCAAAAGAGAATTTTAAGCCGGATTCCCTGGACAATTACGAAAGAAAGCAGGACGTGAAGAGGGTGTATCGCAAGCAAGGCGGCGAGTACGTTCTTGCGGAGTGCATTTTCACGATGGATTGGGATTTGGAAAAGCGGCGTGCTGTGGCAGAGGATATCAGCAGCGACGATTTCATCACCTATTTGGCGCTGGAGGATGCCGAGGTAGTCGGATTTATCGCGCTGAAAAAAGAGCCGGTTGAGTCCTATATGCTCTTGGATGTGATGCAAGTATCGGCTACTTGCAGACGACAGGGAATCGGCCGGAAGCTGTTTGATTTGGGCGTGGAAGAGGCCCGAAAGGCCGGGGCAAATGCGTTGTACATTTCCGCATGCCCGTCGGAAGAAACGATTGCATTTTACAAGGCGATGGGCGCCGTGCCGACGGATTGTCCGATCAAGGAGATCGCAGAGGAGGAGCCCGACGACGTGCAGATGGTATGCCGCGTTTAGCGCGGCGGCCAATTGCCGGCGTTGCTTTAGCTGCGCCAATCACCGCTCGCATTAAACAACAAAAAGCCCGGTTTCCATACGGAAGCCGGGCTGCATTTGTTTAGAGCAAGCCAATCACCAGATTAACAGCTACTGCGCCTATCGCGTATACGGCGATGGTGGCGAGGAGCTTCATTGTGTTTATGAAGCCGTCCTTTGCGGGCGGGAGCTTGGTGCGTTTCTTTTTCCAAAGCGTCTGGTTTGCGATATAGACGACGATGAACAGGAAAAATGCATACTGTACGCCGAGGAAGCGCCAGAAGATTCCCTTCAGTACCCACTGTCCGGCCAGCAGACGGAATGCCTGGTACAAAAACCAGCCCGTGATGAGGCCCATTAGTAAATTAAAAAGCAAGATGGTCTTCAAGCTTAATTCGCGAAAAAATTTCATAATCAATACGTGACACGCGATTGCGAGTCATTTTCCTTTCCGTGCAAGAAGTGATAGCCGCCAACGGCGGTAGTAGCACCACGTCTATTCTATACAAATCCGTAATAAAATGCAAGCGAGAACAAGCAAAATGCTTGAAGTCTGCGGGGCAAGATGATACAATAAAATAGATTACGTGTGTGATGACGTAAGGATGCACACGGGGCAAGGAGTGGAACATGCGATTACTGTGGAGATTGAGCCGCGAAGCGGTGCGTTATCGGAAGCTTTATGTGGTGGCGATTTTGTCGACGTTGTGTCTGACGGGCGTGAATTTGGCGGCGCCTCGAGTGCTGTCTGCGATGACCGGTATGGTTGAGCGCGGAGTGGACGATGCGGCATTTTCTACGATTATGAAGCTGACATTTGCGTTGGTGGCTTTGTATTTGTTGCGTGTGGCATTTCGATTTATGAGCAATTATCTCGCACACAAGGCGGCGTGGTACCTCGTGGGCGATTTGAGAACGAGAGTGTACGATAAGCTGCAGCATTTGCAGCTCGGATTTTTCCACGACAAGCAGACGGGTGATTTGATGAGCCGCGTGGTGAATGACACGCGTGACTTTGAGCTTTTGTATGCGCATATCATTCCGGACATGATTACGAACGTTGTGACGTTTGTCGGCGTGTTGCTTGTGCTGCTGACGATCAATTGGAAGCTGGCGCTCGTGACGTGCGCGCCGATTCCGTTTATCTTGGCGTCGGGTGTGATTTTTGCGAAGAAGGTACGTCCGTTTTTCCGCATTTCGCAGGAGAAGATGGGCGAGTTAAATGGTAAGCTGCAGGACAACCTGTCCGGCGTTCACGAGATTCAGTCCTTTGGCCAGGAAAGCTACGAGCGCGAGCAGGTGGATGAGAAGAATTTCGACCACGTACGCGCGATGCTGAGAGCCCTTAAGATCAGCGCGGTGTTCCATCCCGCGGTGGAGTTTGTGTCTTCGATCGGCACGATTTTGGTTGTATGCTTCGGTGGTTTTTTGGCTTGGAAGGAAGGCTTGTCGGTGGAGGCAATCGTGTCCTTCATGCTGTACCTCGGCTTGTTCTACGCACCGATTACGGGCTTGGCTACGTTGTTGGAAAATACGCAGCAGTCGATGGCAGGTGCAGAGCGTGTTATGATGATTTTGGATGCGCCGGTGGAGATTCAGGATGCACCGGAGGCAAAGGAGCTGAGCGACGCACAGGGACACATTGCATTTGAGCATGTGAGCTTTGCATATTCGCAGGATTTGCCGGTTCTGAAGGACGTTTCCTTTGCGTGTGAGGCGGGCAAAATGCTCGCACTTGTCGGACCGACCGGTGTCGGCAAGACGACGCTTACGCAGCTCATTTCCCGATTCTACGAGCCGGACGAAGGTTGCATTAAGATTGACGGCGAGGACATTCGCGAGGTGACGCTTCGAAGCCTCAGACAGAACATTTCGCCGGTGCTGCAGGATACGTTTTTGTTCAACGGTACGATTGCGGAGAACATCGGCTATGCGAAGCCGGATGCGACGCGTGACGAGATACAGGAGGCGGCAAAGGCCGCAAATATACACGAAGATATTCTTCAGATGCCGGAGGGCTATGAGACGCAGGTTGGCGAGCGTGGACTTCGCCTGTCGGGCGGACAGAAGCAGAGAGTGGCAATTGCTCGTGCCATCCTGCGCAAATCCCCGATCATTATCCTGGACGAGGCTACGGCGTCGGTCGATGTGGAGACGGAACGACAGATTCAGAAGGCCATCGCCGGAATTGCCGGCACGCGCACAATCATCGCGATTGCGCATCGCCTTTCTACGATACGAAATGCGGATAAGATTCTCGTGATTCACGAAGGAAAGATCGCAGAGGAAGGCACGCACGAGGAGCTCGTGCAGAAGAACGGAATCTATGCGAGAATGCATCGAATTCAGATGGCGGAGAGAACCGAGAATTAAGACAGACGGAATTCGAAAGGCGTGAGAATTAGGACAGAGCGAATTCGGATGGCGGAGAATTGGGACATACGGAGGTAGTCTTATGGGCATGACAATGACACAGAAGATTCTTGCTGCGCATGCGGGCTTGGACAGCGTTGTGGCAGGACAGTTGATCAGTGCAAAGCTGGATATCGTGCTTGGCAACGACATTACGACGCCGGTTGCGGTAAATGAGTTTCAAAAGGCCGGCTTTGACAAGGTTTACGATAAGGACAGAGTGGCCATTGTGTTGGATCATTTTGTTCCGAACAAGGACATCAAGGCGGCAGAGCAGTCGAAGCAGTGTAGAGAATTTGCTTGCGAGCATTGCATCAGCCATTTTTATGACGTGGGCAAGATGGGCATCGAGCATGCGCTTTTGCCGGAGCAGGGCGTCGTGACCGCGGGCGATTGTATCATCGGCGCGGACAGCCATACGTGTACCTACGGAGCGCTCGGAGCATTTGCCACGGGCGTGGGCAGTACGGACATGGCAGCGGGCATGGCAACGGGCATGTCTTGGTTTAAGGTGCCTTCCGCGATTCGATTCGTGCTGAAGGGAAGCCTTCCGAGCAACTGCAGCGGCAAGGACGTCATCCTTTCGATCATCGGACAAATCGGCGTGGACGGTGCGCTGTACAAGAGCATGGAGTTCGTAGGCGAGGGTGTAAAGGCGCTGTCGATGGACGACCGTCTGTGCATTTGCAATATGGCAATTGAGGCCGGCGCGAAGAACGGCATTTTCCCGGTGGACGAGGTGACGATGGCATATATGGACGGCCGTTGCGAGCGTACGCCGGTAGTATACGAAGCGGACGAGGACGCAGAGTACGAGCAGACGATCGAGATCGATCTTTCGAAGCTGGTACCGACGGTCAGCTGCCCGCATCTTCCGGAAAATACGAGACCTGCGGCTGAGCTTTCGGACATCAAGATCGACCAGGTCGTAATCGGTAGCTGTACAAATGGTCGAATGGAGGACATGGAGGCTGCGTATCGCGTGCTTTGCGGTAAGCAGGTGGCGACCGGAGTTCGTTGCATCATCATTCCCGCGACGATGGCCATCTACAGAGAGTGTGTGGAGCGTGGCTATGTGACCGCATTTATCGATGCGGGAGCGGTTGTATCGACGCCGACGTGCGGACCGTGCCTCGGTGGATACATGGGCATCTTGGCGGCAGGCGAGCGTTGCATTGCGACGACGAACCGCAATTTCGTAGGCCGTATGGGCCATGTGGACAGCGAAGTGTATCTGGCGTCTCCGCTGACGGCGGCAGCCAGTGCGTTGACGGGATATATCACGTATCCCGAGGGAGCCTGTTCGGGCGGAATTTGATTCGGAGATGGAGGGATTGCCATGGACGTACAAGGAAAAGTATTTCGTTACGGCGACAATGTAGATACGGATGTTATCATCCCGGCGAGATATCTGAATACACCGAATGCAGCGGAGCTGGCGCTTCATTGTATGGAGGACATCGATAAGGAGTTTGTGAAGCAGGTAGAGACCGGCGACGTTGTGGTTGCGGGCTGGAATTTCGGCTGCGGCTCCTCGAGAGAGCATGCACCGCTCGTGCTGAAGACGTGTGGAGTCGGCTGTGTAATCGCAAAGAGCTTTGCGCGCATTTTCTATCGAAATGCAATCAACATCGGACTTCCCATACTGGAGTGCGAGGAAGCGGCGGACGAGATTTCGGCCGGAGACAAGGTGCAGGTGAACTTCGATACCGGTGCGATTACGAATCTGACGACCGGCAAGAGCTATCAGGCACAGCCGTTCCCGGAGTTCATTCAGAACATCATTCGTGCGGGTGGCTTGCTCGCATCGCTGAAGGAGTAGCTTGTCGGGGAGGACGCAGGCTTGTCACCAAAGGGGCAGGACAGATAGAAGCGATGCTATGAAAATGTGTCGTTTGGGAGGAAGGTATTATGAATAAAAACATAGCTGTCATTCGCGGCGACGGCATCGGCCCCGAGATTGTCGGGGAGGCACTGCGTGTGCTCGAGCGGGTTGCCGAGCTGTATGGTCATACATTTTCCTATACCGACGTAGACATGGGCGGTTGCGCAATCGACAAGTGGGGAGACCCGTTGCCGGAGGAGATGCTTAAGCGTTGCTTGGCGTCGGACAGTGTGCTGCTCGGCGCGGTAGGCGGAGACAGATGGAACGACGTTCCGGGGCATCTTCGTCCCGAGAAGGGCTTGCTTCGACTTCGCGCGGGAATGGGCGTGTACAGCAACAATCGTCCGGCGAAGATTTGGCCGCAGCTGGCGTCGGCTTCGCCCTTGAAGGCTTCCATCGTGGAGCAGGGAATTGATTTTATCATTGTAAGAGAGTTGATCGGTGGCATTTACTTCGGTGAGCATAAGACCGAGGAGTGCGATGGGGAGCAAAAGGCCATCGATGTGCTGACCTATACCGAGGAGGAGATTCGCCGCATCGGTCGCATCGGCTTTGAGACGGCGAGAAAGCGCGGCAAGAAGCTGTGCTCCGTGGAGAAGAGCAATGTGCTCGATTCCAGTCGCTTGTGGAAAAAGGTGATGCACGAGCTGGCAGCGGACTATCCGGATGTGACGTTGACCGATATGCTGGTGGACAATTGCGCGATGCAGATTGTGAAAAATCCGGCGCAATTCGATGTCATCGTGACGGAGAACATGTTCGGAGACATCCTGTCCGATGAGGCGTCTATGATTACCGGCTCCATCGGCATGATTCCGTCCTCGAGTCTCGGAAATACGTCGTGCGGCTTGTACGAGCCGATTCACGGCTCCGCACCGGACATTGCGGGAACGGACACGGCGAACCCGATCGGAACGATTCTTTCCGCAGCGATGATGCTGCGTTTCAGCTTTGATATGCCGGAGGAGGCGGACTGCATTGAGGCAGCCGTTGCAGCGGTGCTCGACGAGGGCTATCGCACGGCAGACATTATGCCTTCCGACGAAGAGGAGGCGGCACGTTGCAAGAAGATCGGCTGCAGGGAGTGCGGAGAACGCATCGTTGCGCAGCTGAAGAGATGAGCATTTTACGAGTTGGATGAACAGGAGGTCCTATGATTCTATCCGGAGCAGACATCGTTGTAAGAACGATAATAGAGCAGGGCTGTGAGGTCGTCTTCGGTTACCCGGGAGGCCAGGTGCTGCAGCTGTACGATGCCTTGTACAAATACGAGGATGAGCTGAAGCACGTCTTAACGGCACACGAGCAGGGCGCGGCCCATGCGGCGGACGGGTATTCCAGAGCAACGGGAAAGGTCGGCGTAGTTATCGCCACATCCGGACCGGGTGCGACGAATCTCGTAACCGGCATTGCGACGGCGCATTTGGACTCGGTTCCCATGGTTGCGATCACGGGAAATGTACCGACGTTCCAGATCGGCTCGGATAGCTTTCAGGAGATCGATATTACGGGTATTACGCTTCCGATTACGAAGCACAACTATTTTGTCAGCGATGTAGAGGAGCTGGCGGACACCGTGCGAGAGGCCTTTCGCCTGGCGGTATCCGGACGTCCGGGACCGGTACTGATTGACGTGCCGAAGGATGTGCAGATGGCGACCTGCGAATATACACCTCAGCCCGCGGCGGTAGCGGACGAGCGTTTCCCCGCGAAGGAGATTCGAATTCAGGAGGCGGCGGAGTGCATCAATTCCGCGAAGCGGCCGTACATTTACTTCGGCGGCGGAATGATTTCGGGTGCGGCGCAGGAGGAGATGCTGGCGCTGGCGGACTTGCTCGATGCGCCGATGGGATGCTCGTTGATGGGTATCTCCGCGTTGCCGACGAATCAGCCGAGATTCCTCGGAATGCAGGGCATGCACGGACATTTTGCGGCAACGAAGGCAATGCAGGAGGCGGATTGCATCATTTGCCTCGGCGTGCGTTTCAACGACCGCGCAACCGGTAAGGTAGATAACTTCGCTACGAAGGCGAAGGTAGTGCACATAGACATTGATGGCTCGGAGCTTAGTAAAAATGTGTCCGCGACTCACGGCTTGCGTGCGGACATCGCACTGAGCCTGCAGAAGCTGATGCCGCTACTTAAGCAAAAGAAGCTTCCGGAGTGGCAAAAGACGATTGCGTCCTTCGTGGAGGAGGAGCGCGCGATGGCCGACGACAGAGAAGGCCTTACGCCGCACAACATTATGCGATGCATCAATCGCTGCAAGAGCGAGAGCACGCCGGTTGTTACCGACGTCGGACAGCACCAGATGTGGGCTGCGCAGCAGCTGGAGTTTGCGAACAATCGCAGGTTCCTCTCGAGCGGCGGTCTCGGCACGATGGGCTTTGGTATGGGCGCTGCCATCGGCGCGGCATTTGGCTGCAAGGAGCATAGCCTGTTGGTTACCGGTGACGGTGGCTTTGGCATGAGCTTGACGGAGCTTGCGACCGCGGTGACTTACAAGGTGCCGGTTGCGATTCTCATATTCAATAACGGGGTGCTTGGTATGGTGCGTCAGTGGCAGACGTTGATGTACGACAAGCATTATTCGAACACCGAGCTCGACCGCAAGACCGATTTTGTGGCGGTGGCGAAGGCGTTCGGAGCCGAGGGAGAGGCGGTAACGTCCGTTGAGGAGCTGGAGGCTGCGCTCGGTCGAGCATTTGCCTACGAGGGCCCGTACGTCATCGATTGCCCCGTAGACCGAGATGAGCTGGTGCTTCCATTGGTGCTTCCCGGCAAATCGGTAAAAGACATTATTACAAAGGTGGATTAAGCTTATGAATCGATATACAGTCGCAGTGCTTGTGCGAAATCAGTTCGGTGTGTTGAACCGTGTAACCAGTATGTTTCGCCGCAGGCAGTTTAACATCGGCGCGCTTACGGTGAGCGAGACGGAGTCAAATGAGTTCTCGCGTATTACCGTTCGCTTCGACGGCGAGGAGGAAAATAAGCAGCAGCTGATCAACCAGCTGTACAAGCTTCCGGACGTGTGCTCCATCAAGGAGTTGAACAACGAGACGTCCGTCAGCTGTGAGCTTTTGCTCATTAAGATGCCAAATGATCCGGCGACCCGCGACGACATCCGTACGGCTGCGGAGGCATTTGAGGCGAAGCTCATGGATTATTCGAAGGATTCGCTTGTGTACCGACTGACCGGAGAGAGCAGTCGTGTGGACGATTTCATCAATTTGATGAGAGAGTATAACATCTTGGAGATTTGCCGAACCGGCATTGTTTCGCTCGAGAAGGGTGCTACGACCATCCGCAAGATTACAAACCTGTAGCATGTCCAACGGGGCGGCACATACGAGAGAGTGTGTGCGAAAGTCGCGAGAGCCCGTCAAATGAGCATTTGGAATTGACTTTGCGGCGCATCGTGCTTATAATAGCACGTATGCGACAGCGGAAAATGAGACGTCGCGCGGTGTTGCGACGCGGGCAGTTGCATTTTGGGAGGTTAGTTATGGAAGAATTGAAAGCGTTAGCAGCTCGAATTCGTGAGTTGCGCGAGGTCTGCGGATATACGCAGGAGGAGTTGGCAAGAGAGATTCACGTAGACGTGGATACGTATAGAAAATACGAGGAAAGTGCAGCCGATGTGCCGATTAGCGTCATTTACTCAATCGCGAAGAAGTTCGGCGTGGACTTCTCCGAGATTATGACCGGTACGAGCGCAAAGCTCAGAACGTACCAGGTAGTGCGCTCCGGCGAGGGACAGGTAGCAGACCGTTATCCCGGCTATACCTTTCACAACCTGGCGTACCGTTTTTCGAAGAAGATTATGCAGCCGTTCCTGGTAACGTTGGACCCGTCCGACAAGCCCGCGGAGCCGGTGTGCCACAACGGTGAGGAGTTCAACCTAGTCATCAAGGGAAGTATTGTCGTCATTTTCGACGGTCAGGAGATCGTCTTGCAGGAAGGTGACAGTATTTATTTTAACCCTACATATCCTCACGGACAGAAGTGCTACGGCGACGAGCCGGCCACCTTCCTTACGATGATCGCCGAGTAATCGCGACTCAGAATCAGCGCAGAAGCGTGGGTATCGGGTACAAAGGATTGGAGACTTAGATTATGCTTGAGAAGTATCTGCCTCGTACGGAGTTTGACTCGTATGAGGACTTTAAGAAGAATTATAAGGTAAATGCACCGGAGAATTTCAACTTCGGTTTCGATATTGTAGACGGCTGGGCTACGGAAAAGCCCGACCTGAAGGCACTTCTTTGGTGCAACGACGAGGGTGAGGAGAAGGTGTTTACCTTCGCGGACATGAGCCGCCTGTCGAATCAGGCAGCCAACTACTTTAAGTCGATCGGACTGAAGAAGGGCGACGTTGTGATGCTCATCCTGCGTCGTCGTTGGGAGTACTGGGTATGCGCAACGGCTTGCATTAAGCTCGGCGTTGTTGTCATTCCGGGCAGCCTTCAGCTGACGAAGAAGGACATCGTATATCGTGCAAATGCTGCAGGCGTGAAGGCAATCCTTTGCGTAGACGATGCCTATGTTATTCAGCAGGCAGAGCTGGCGCTTCCGGATATGCCGGGTGTAAAGACGCTTGCGCTTGTTGACAATGTCGAGCGCGAGGGTTGGGTGAACTTCAACAGTGAATTCGTGAAGTTCCCGGATACCTTGGAGCGTCCGGTTGGAGAGGAAGCAACCAAGGGCTCGGATACGATGCAGATTTACTTTACTTCGGGTACAACCGGTATGCCGAAGATGGTTACGCACAACTACTGGCATCCGCTTGGCCACATTGTAACGGCGAAGTATTGGCAGCAGGTTCAGGAGGGCAAGCTTCACATGAGCGTGTCCGATTCCGGCTGGGCGAAGTTCGGCTGGGGCAAGATCTACGGACAGTGGATCTGCGGTGCGACCATTTTCGCCTATGATATGATGAAATTCGTTCCGACGAAGCTGCTGGAGAAGATGTCTCACTACAAGCTGACGACCTTCTGCGCTCCGCCGACGATGTATCGCTTTATGTTGCAGGAGGATGTAGCAAGCTACGATCTGTCCAGCATTCAGAACTTCGCTACGGCAGGCGAGCCGCTTAACCCCGAGGTATTCAATCGCTGGCTCGAGTTGACCGGTGGCAAGATTCACACCGGCTTCGGACAGACGGAGGGTACCGTACTTTTCGCGGATTTCCAGTGGTTTGAGCCGATTCCCGGCGCAATGGGCAAGCCGTCCCCGATCTACGACATTCGCCTCATGGACGAAGAGGGAACCGAGTGCGAGAGCGGCGAGGAAGGCGAGATTACGATTTGCGACGTTGTGAAGAACCCGCCTATCGGTTTGTTCGTAGGCTATTATAAGGATAAGGAGCAGACAGACGCAGCATTTGCCGGCGGCAACTACAACCTGAAGGACGTTGCTTGGCGCGACAACAACGGCTACTGCTGGTTCGTCGGTCGTCACGACGACGTAATCAAATGCTCCGGCTACCGCATCGGACCATTCGAGGTAGAGAGTGCGCTGATCGAGCATCCTGCCGTTATTGAGTGTGCCATCACGGCCGCTCCCGACCCGATTCGCGGCCAGGTTGTAAAGGCAACCATCGTGCTCGCTAAGGGCTACACCCCTTCCGATGAGCTCATCAAGGAGCTTCAGAACCATGTAAAGAAGGCAACTGCGCCTTACAAATACCCTCGTATCGTAGAGTTCGTAGACGAGCTGCCGAAGACGCTCGGCGGCAAGATCAAGAGAGCGCAGATACGAAAGGAAGACGCAGGGGAGTAGACACTGAGAACTTGAAGCTATCATAAATCACATCAGGAGCCCCGCAAACGTGAGGCTGCCATAGATTAGTTTTTACTTGCAGAGAAAAAAGGAGTACGAGCATTTTGTTCGTACTCCTTTTTACAAGCTATTCTGTGAGCAACGTTTCAATTTCTTTTCGTTGTTCGCTTGTGTATTCATAAACGGTAGCTTTGAACCATTTGTTCTCAACAAAATCTTCTTCAAACGCATCCATTATTTTTAGTGCAATTCTATATTGAGAATCGGCTTTTTCGGTTTCGCCTTTTTCCTTCAAACGCTTACCCACAATAATCAGCATATCAATCAAATCTTCTGCGGAAAGATTCTTCTGCTTTTGTGCAGCCTCATAACTATCGTCTCCATCTAAAAGAGCGGCTTTCAGCCCCAATTTAGAAAAATATATTTCAGGGATGACCTCAAGAGTAGGAGCGATCAAATCATTCCGCCCATTTTCCTTATAACACGATGCAAGAATTCGGCAAGCATCATATTTTACGGAGTCATCCTTGGTAGACTCGATGAGTGTTTTGCATAGAGCGATTACTTCATCCGCTCTCGTCTGATAATCCAACGTATAAAGCAGATTGTTCAATATAATTTCATTGCCGGGGAATCTCTGCAGTCCTTCGCGCAAAATGCGTTCAGCTTCTGCTCCGTCGGTGAAACGATATTTATATGCCTCATGACAGATTGACTCAACCTGCTTTTCCATCTCAAACAGATTAAAATCAAAGAGTTCGTCTGTTGAAACACCGAAAAAGGATGCGATAGCAGGGATCATGGTCACATCAGGCATTGTGTTACCGTTTTCCCATTTTGAAACGGCTTGAAAAGACACGCCAAGATAGTTGGCAAAAACCTCTTGAGATATGTTTTTCTGTTTCCTTAAAGACTTAATTTTTTCTCCAAGTCTAATCATAGTTGTTCCTCCAAGTTATTTTGGATCAGCGCTTATCCTACTGCTATTATAGAGCATTTATACTCGAAAACAATAACTCGTACGGAGAGAATTTTTCTAATGAGAGTTGAATCCATATCTTCGCCCGCCTTGGCGAATTTCCATCACCTTGCTGTAAATGTACTTTACATGCCGTCGAAGCTATGCTAAACTGATTATATTAGCACGAATTATATAATTTTTTCAGGAGGGTGTGTTATGTTTGACAACATTGGGGGCAAGATTAAGTTGCTTGCGAAGATTTTATGTTGGATTGGCATTGGAGCGTCGATTGTTTGTGGCCTGAATCTCATTTTGGGGACGTGGGATATCA
>JAZRJF010000080.1:0-14539 GCA_045645665.1 Lachnospiraceae bacterium
ACGCCGGCCCTGCCAAAATGCACATTGACATTGCAAAGGAAATGGGTTATACTCAGTAATGCCGTGCAGCCGGGGAGTTAGCGGTGCCCTGAACCTGCAATCCGCTATAGCAGGGGTGATGGTACGCCGAGGGTCGTTCGATTTGGAGCTGCCCGTAGTAAGTGATGTAGACGTTTGGGTCTTGCGCAATGAGAATCTGTGAACCGTGTCAGGGTAGGAATACAGCAGCACTAAGCAGAACCTCTCATGTGC
This sequence comes from Lachnospiraceae bacterium, assembly GCA_045645665.1. GTDB lineage: Bacteria > Bacillota > Clostridia > Lachnospirales > Lachnospiraceae > ISDg. Next base: position 253 of record JAZRJF010000080.1, read on the forward strand.
CGCAAGGTTACCTGAGCCGAGTTAACTGCTACGGTAACGTCCGGAAAGGCGATTCGAAGCCTACCGCACGGTTTTTTTATGCGCAAAATGTGGACAAATGCCCTGTTTGCAAGGGCTGGCCGTGGATAAAATCCTTGCATTTTCAAATGGTTTGTGATAATCTAGAATTGACGTAGTGCAGTTTTGACTAACCACGTGAAAGTGGGGTATTTCCCGCGGAAGACGTGCAAAGAGAAGAGGAGCATTTTAATCATGTTGCTAACAACTACATCGAAGGTAAATGCAGTAATGAAATACGCGAAAGCGCGGGATTATGCGAGTGCAGCGGGGATCGCGAATTCGATTAACCTGACGAAGGTGAATTCGAAGCACGACTTGGCTGTGATTGCGGATGTTTACTTGAAGCTCGGCATGCTGGAGGAGGCGAAAGCGGTATATACGGAGCTGTATTCCAGACACAAGAGCCACAAGGTTATGACCGGCTTGATTGAGCTTTGCTTGAAGACAAATGATCCGTACAAGGCGGAGCAGTATTTGCGCGAGTTCCGTCGGATGGAGCCGGACAACCCCGAGAGATTGGTGTATCGCTATCGCGTGGACCGTATGATGAAGAAGTCGCCGGAGTATTTGATTCGCAGCCTTTCGAAGCTGAAGGAAGAGGAGTACACGGACATTTGGGCGCTGGAGCTTGCGAAGGCGTACTATATGGCGGGCGAGATTTTGTCGTGCTCGGCTGAGTGCCGTGCGATTTTGCAGTGGTTCCCGGATTCCGAGGTGGCGCCCAAGGCACAGGTGCTTTTGGAGGCTTGCGAGGATGTGACCATTTCCCCGGAGAAGAAGGAGCAGGCGCTCGCGGGAATTGACGATGTTGTCGAGGACGAGGTTGAAGAGACTGTCGATGAAGTAGAAGAAGCGTCTGCCGAGGAAAATGCGGAGGAGTCTGCCGAGGAAGAGGCCGTGCCGGAAGATACCGTTGAGGTTGAAGCGGTCGACGAAGATGCATTTGTTGCGGTAACGGCAACGGAAGATGCAGATTTCTTTGAGCCGGAAGAAGCCGATTTCGTTGAGGACGAGTCGGACCGAGAAGAGGAAGTTGAGATTATAGAAGCGAATCTTGCGGGAGCAACGGACGAGCAGCTGCTGGACGAGATGGAAGAGACTCTCGAAGAGGAGGTTGCGCTGGAGCTTACATATGAGCTGCCGGAGTCACTCAGAGGCAAGATTGATCATATTTATTTTGATGACGACGATGACGACGATGAGCTCGTTGTTGCGGGTGTTGTAGGGGAGATTGCGGAGACGGCCGAGGAAGCAGTCGAAGAGGTTTCCGAGGAAGTTGCAGAGGAAGCAGTCGAAGAGGTTTCCGAAGAAGTCGCAGAGGAAGTAGCTGAAGAGGTTTCTGAGGAAGTCGCAGAGGAAGCAGCTGAGGAAATGACTGAGGAACTCGTAGCGATTGATGAGAGTTTCGATGAAGGCTTCGTTGAGGAAAGCGCTGAAGACGATGAGGCGGAAGCTTACGTGGCCGATGAATTCGAAGAGGTTGATGAGACTGATGCGGCTGACGAGGTTGAAGTGTCTGACGTGGCTGACGAGTCCGAAGAGACTGAAGTGTCTGATATGACTGACCTCGATGACGAAGACGATGATGACGAATTCGTCATTCGCGGGTATTTCACGGAGGAAGAGGTTGCTGCCTTAGAGGCGAGAAGAATGACCATGGAAGAGGTCGCTTCCGCGGAGGAAAGCTTTGAAGTCGAAGAAGCCGACGAAGCTGATGAGGCTGACGAAGCTGATGAGGCTGACGAAGCTGACGAAGCAGAAGAAGCTGATGAAGTCGAGGAGACTGTCGAAGTCGACGAAGCCGACGAGACCGTTGAAGCCGACGAGCCGAATGAAGCCGACGAGACCGACGAGGCTGTCGAAGTCGAGGAAGCAGACGATATCGATGAAACCGGTGAGACCGATGAGGCCGACGATTTCGAGCAGATGATATTTGATTTGCAGCCGGAGATTGATATGTCCTCGGATTTGTGGGGCAAGCATTTGTCTCAGGCATTTGAAGAAGCAATTAAAGGACCGCAGGAACAGAGCGCTGTACAGGCGGTGAATATGACCGAGTTTTTTGCAGATGAGACGCTCGTTGAGGAGCCCGAAGAGGAATCGGTTGAGGAAATTGCGGAGGAGCTCGCAGAAGAATCGACGGAAATGTTTTTGGAGGAGCTCGACGATTTCGCTGAGGACGATGCGGAGGAGGTTGCCGAAGCAATGACCGAAGCAGTCGAGGAGGCTATCGTAGACGAGGCTGAGGAAGTGGCAGCGACGGATTTGGTGCTCGAATGGGAACCTGAGTGGTCGGATGACGAGGCACAGGGGAACGAAGAGCAGTCCGATTTGGTGCTCGAGTGGGAGCCGGAGGATTGGACCGACGAGGCACTTGAGGCGCAGTCCGAAGAAGCGGCAGAGGCCGACGAGTCTTCCGACGATTCCGCGGACACGAAGGTGTTCAAGGATTTGACGGAGCAAGCGCTGGATGCGGTGCTTCGTGAGGACGACAATGCCATTGAACGCGCGCTCTATAATTTGTTACAGGGCGACGACTGATAGGAGAGTGATTGCAATGGGCAAGATGACGTGGAAGCCCGGAAATATGCTGTATCCGTTGCCGGTAGTGATGGTTAGCTGCTGCGGCAAGGACGGCAAGCCGAATATCATCACAGTTGCGTGGGCGGGAACGATTTGTTCGGACCCCGCGATGCTGTCCATTTCCGTGCGTAAGGAGCGATATTCGCACAAGCTGATTTCCGAGACCGGAGAATTCGTTGTGAATCTAACGACGAGAGACCTTGTGTTCGCGACTGACTACTGCGGAGTGGCTTCGGGACGTGACGTTGACAAGTTCGCGGCGGCGGGCTTGACACCGATTCCGGCGGAGAAGGTAAATGCACCGATGATTGCGGAATCGCCGGTTTGCCTCGAGTGCGTTGTGCGCGAGGTAAAGGAGCTGGGAAGTCACGATATGTTCATTGCCGAGATTGTGTCTGTGTCGGCGGATGACCGCTACATGGACGAGCGTGGACGATTTGATTTGGCGAAGGCAGACCCGATTGCCTATTCGCATGGCGCGTATTATACATTGGGTGAGAAGCTGGGCACCTTCGGGTACTCGGTGAAGAAGAAATAACGACAATTGCGAGGTACGGTTATGAACCAGTATTTGATTCAAGGTGGGAAGGCGTTGGCCGGTGAGGTTACAATCGGTGGTGCGAAAAATGCAGCACTCGGTATCCTTGCGGCTGCCATTATGACAGACGAGTTTGTCACCATTGAAAACCTTCCTAACGTAAGTGATATCAACGTACTCTTGGAAGCGATTGCATCGATTGGAGCAACCGTGATTCGCGTTGATGAGCATACAGTTCGCATCAGCGGAAAAAGCATTTTCACACAGCAGGTGGAGTCGGAATACATTCAGAAGATCCGCGCATCCTATTATCTGCTCGGTGCACTGCTTGGAAAATACGGCAAGGCGGTAGTGGCAATGCCCGGCGGCTGTGAAATCGGCGCGAGACCGATCGATCAGCATTTGAAGGGCTTCCGCGCGCTTGGCGCAGATGCCGATGTTGAGAACGGATTTATCAAGGCAATGTCTCCGGCGCTTAAGGGAACGCACATGTTCCTCGACATCGTAAGCGTTGGTGCAACCATCAACATTATGCTCGCTGCTTGTATGGCAGAGGGCCAGACGATCATTGAAAATGTTGCGAAGGAGCCGCACATCGTTGACGTGGCAAACTTCCTGAATAGTATGGGCGCGAACATCAAGGGCGCCGGCACGGATATCATTCGTATCCGCGGAGTGAAGCAGCTGCACGGAAGCGTGTACTCGATCATTCCCGACCAGATTGAGGCCGGTACGTTTATGTGCTTGGCAGCAGCAACGAAGGGTGACATCCTGCTGAAGAACGTCATTCCGAAGCACCTTGAGGCCATTACCGCGAAGCTCGTGGAGATTGGCGTAGAGGTTCAGGAAAATGATGATTCCGTCCGCGTAGTTGCCAACAAGCGTTTGAGCGCAACGCAGGTAAAGACCCGCGTATATCCCGGTTTCCCGACCGATATGCAACCGCAGATGAGCGCGGTGCTGATGCTTTCGCAGGGTACGAGCGTGGTGAACGAGGAAATCTTCGAGAACCGCTTCCGTTACACCGGTGAGCTTGTGAAGATGGGTGCTCAGATTACGGTTGAGGGCAAAACCGCTTGGATTGAAGGTGTAGACGGAGTGCAGGGTGCGAACCTGGAGGCTCCGGACCTTCGTGCCGGTGCAGCATTGACGATTGCCGCACTTGCAGCAAAGGGCAACAGCGTGATTACGCAGATTGAGTATATCGAGCGCGGTTACGAGAATTTTGAAGGAAAGCTGCGTGAGCTGGGCGCGAACATTTGCAAGCGACCGGTAGAGGGCAATAAGACGACCTCTCGCAGAGCATAGAGCAGACTTTCGGCGATGCACTCCTCCGGACGCTTCGGGGGAGTGCACTTTTTCGATTTGCCGGCCGAAAATGCCGGTCGGTGCCGCTATGCGCGACAAGGGCTTGCGCGGTTGGCAGAGAGTTATGGAGGATTTTGATGCGGACAGAGACTTACAACGTATACGGCATGAGCTGTGCCGCCTGTAGTGCGTCGGTTGAGCGCGTCGTGAGAGCCATGGATGGCGTGACGGAATGTAGCGTGAATCTGATTGTCGGGCGAATGAACGTGACGTACGATGAGAAGCTCGTCAGTGGACAGAGCATTTGCGATGAGATAGATGACATCGGTTTCTCGGCAGAGCTGTACGTGCCGGAGGAGACGAAGCAGAGCGAGCATACGGAGTCCGCGCCAAATGCTGCGGAGCTTACTATCGCTTTGGTCGGCGCAGGATGCCTGATGTATCTGGCGATGGGGCATATGCTGCCATTTGATTTGCCGGTGCCGAAGGCCATCTCGATGGAGCACGCGCCGCTGACCTTTGCATTGCTTCAAGCGGTGCTTTGCGCGGTTGTGCTTGTGTGTGGCAGACGATTTTTCCTGAAGGGCTTTCCGTCGCTTATCAAGCGGCATCCCAACATGGATTCGCTCGTGGCGATCGGAGCTACGGCGGCGGTGGCGTATAGCATTTACATGACGATATCGCTTGCGTGGGACGAGTCACATGTGCATCATCTGTATTACGAGTCGGCGGCGGTTGTTGTGGCGCTCGTCATGCTCGGAAAATACCTAGAGGGCAGGAGTCGCCGTAAGACGACCGAGGCAATTCGTCGTCTGATGGACCTGCGGCCGAAGACGGCTTGCAGATTGGTTGACGGCAAGGAGGAGACGATTCCGCTTGCCGATGTGAAAGTCGGCGATGTGTTAGTCGTTCGTGCGGGCGAGACGATTCCGACGGACGGCGTGCTCGTAGACGGCATGGGAAGTGTCAACGAGTCGATGCTGACAGGTGAAAGTCTTCCCGTGGATAAGACGCCGGGCGATGAGCTGACCGGCGGAAGTCAAAATCAAGACGGACGTATGGTGATGGAGGTGCGAAGAGTCGGCGATCAGACGACGCTTTCGGGCATCATCCGTCTCATGGAGGAGGCGCAGGGAAAAAAGGCGCCGATTTCGAAGCTGGCAGACAAGGTGGCGGGCATTTTCGTGCCGACGGTCATCGTGATAGCAATTGTGGCAGCGGTCCTGTGGGCATTTGCCGGAAAGGACGTTGAGTTCTGCCTGACCGTGTTCGTGTCTGTGCTTGTAATCGCGTGTCCGTGTGCGCTCGGGTTGGCGACACCGACGGCGGTCATGGTCGGAACCGGAGTGGCGGCATCAAACGGAATTCTTGTAAAGAGCGGCGAGGCACTTGAGCAGCTTCATAACATACAGACAGTCGTGCTCGACAAGACCGGAACGATTACGGAGGGAACGCCCTACGTTGTGACGGTTGTCACGCTCGGTGAGGTGAGCCGCGAGGAGCTTTTGCTACAGGCGGCACGAGCGGAGGCGGGAAATGTGCATCCGTACGCAGCGGCAATCATCCGCGCTTATCTGGACGAGGTCGGTAGCGCCGGCGAATCAGCCGAGGAACAGCTGCTCGCACCGAAGGAGGACGCGGAGTTCGCATATCGAAGCGGTCTCGGAGTGCAAATGCACGAAGGAGGACGAACACTCTGCATCGGCAACCGCAAATGGATGGACGAGCTTGCGGTCGACCTCGCGCCTGCGAAAGGCCACATCGGCCCGATGGCAGACAAGGGTGAGACGGCTGTATACGTCGCGGTGGACGGTCTGCTCATCGGCATTCTCGGCATTGCGGACCACCTAAAGGAAACGAGCAAGGAGGCCATCGCGCGAATGAAGCAAATGGGCCTTCATACGGTCATGCTGACCGGCGACTACCAGCGAATCGCGGATTACGTCGGTGAGCAGGTCGGTGTGGACGAAATCATCGGCGAGGTGCTGCCGGAGGAAAAGGCTTATACGGTCGAGCGTTTGCAAGCGGGCGGTCGAAAGGTCATGATGGTCGGCGACGGCATCAACGATGCGCCGTCACTCATTCAGGCGGACATCGGCTGTGCCATCGGCAGCGGAAGCGATATCGCCATGGATTCGGCGGATGTCGTACTCATGAAGTCGGATTTGATGGACGTGGAGCGCGCGATATTGCTCGGTCGAAAGACGATACGCAACATCAAGCAAAATCTCTTTTGGGCATTTGCCTACAACGTCATCGGAATTCCGATTGCGGCCGGTGTGCTGTATCCCGCATTTGGCATATTGCTAAGCCCGATGATCGGCGGACTGGCCATGTCGCCCAGCTCGGTCTGTGTCGTGACAAATGCGCTGAGGCTTCGCGGCGTGAGGTTGTAAGGAATGCACCCGGCGAGGAAGCGCTGCGAGCCGACGAACGTCTGCCCACTTGTGAAGAACGCGCCGCAAGTTAACATAGCACGTCATGCTACGCGATAAAATGCAAAGCGTTTTGAAACAAAGTAGGGAAATGCTTGACACTACCTTTGAGAGAGAGTACAGTAAGAATAGTAAGAAAAGAAGCTAACAATAGAACGTCGCGGCATTTGACCGCGAAATAGAAGGAGATAAGAACATGGAAAAGCTTTTGTTTACGTCGGAGTCCGTAACGGAGGGACATCCCGATAAGATTTGTGATCAGATTTCCGACGCAGTGTTGGATGCGATTATGGAGCAGGACCCGATGAGCCGCGTGGCTTGTGAGACGGCGATTACGACCGGTCTTGTGCTTGTCATGGGTGAGATTACGACGTCCGGCTATGTGGATATTCAGAAGATCGTTCGCGACACCGTTCGCGAGATCGGCTATGACCGCGCAAAGTACGGCTTTGATGCGGATACGTGTGGTGTTATCGTGGCATTGGACGAGCAGTCTGCGGACATCGCAATGGGTGTAAATCGTGCACTTGAGGCAAGACAGGGAGAACTGGATGACAGTCAGATTGCTGCTATCGGTGCCGGTGACCAGGGTATGATGTTCGGTTACGCAAGCAACGAGACGCCTGAGCTGATGCCCTACCCGATCAGCCTTGCGCATAAGCTGACGAAGAAGCTCGCAGAGGTGAGAAAGAACGGTACGCTTAAGTACCTTCGTCCGGACGGAAAGTCTCAGGTTACGGTTGAGTACGACGAGGACGGAAAGCCGATGCACCTCAATGCGGTAGTGCTTTCGACGCAGCACGATCCCGATGTGACGCAGGAGCAGATTCATGAAGACATTAAGAAGTACGTTCTCGACCCGGTGCTTCCGCAGGAGCTCGTGGATGAGAATACGAAGATTTATATCAATCCGACCGGTCGTTTCGTAATCGGTGGACCGAACGGTGACTCCGGCTTGACCGGACGTAAGATCATCGTGGATACGTACGGTGGATACGCTCGCCACGGCGGCGGAGCATTTTCCGGTAAGGACTGCACGAAGGTAGACCGCTCGGCCTGCTATGCAGCTCGTTATGTAGCGAAGAACCTCGTGGCAGCAGGCTTGGCAGACAAGCTGGAGATTCAGCTGTCCTATGCGATCGGTGTTGCGGAGCCCACCTCGGTTATGGTAGATTCCTTCGGCACCGGCAAGCTTCCGAATGAAGAGCTCGTGAAGATTGTAAGAAAGCATTTTGACCTGCGCCCGGCCGGCATCATCCAGATGCTTGACCTTCGTCGTCCGATTTACAAGCAGACGGCGGCTTACGGACATTTCGGCAGAGAGGATTTGAACCTGCCGTGGGAGAAGCTTGACAAGGTGGACGAGCTTCGTGCTTACCTTTAAGGAGAGATAACAATGGGTATACGTCGACGAATGATGATAGCCTTTGCGATTTGCTTTATCCTGCCAGTGGCGATGCTCGCCCTGGCAGGTACTTTAATTGTGCGCTATCATGCTCGGGCCTTATCGGACACGTACAATATCGATACGGATATCACGAACTTTCTGCAGAGCTCACCTCGGTTGTTCGGTATTCTCACGCGAGATGAGTATCAGACGCTGAAGAAAGCGTCTGAGGAGACACCGGAGCTTCTGATGGACAGAGAGTGGCTGGCGGAGCTAAATGCCGAGATCGCCGAGAGAAACTCGTACGTTGTACTTCGAATCGACGAGTACCTACGATACAATGGCAACCCGGAGTTCGTGTCGAAGCTCGAATCGAAGCTTCCCGAATACGGACAAGGCGAGATGATGGGTGACGCGGCCGTATACGTGGAGGCTGAGCAGCCGGCAATGGTTCGCCAGCTCGACTTTAAGACGCAGTACGACGAAGAGGCGAGCATTTTCCTCATAACGGACATCAATCTATGGCTTCCGGTGTGGAAGAGCACGGCGCTTCAGGTACTGATTGCGCTTGTTGTAGTCTTCAACCTCATGGCGGGAGGTATTGTGTACTGGTTGTACAAGAGCACTATGCAGCCGATAGCGGCGCTCCGTGCGGCGGCAGACCAGATTAGAGCGGGTAATCTCGAGGGTGTGATTCAGGGAAATGAGGACGACGAGATCGGCAAGCTGCAAAATGCATTTGACGAGATGCGCGTGCACCTGAAGACGATGAGCGAGCAGCAGCTGCAGTACGAGAAGGACTCGAAGCAGATGGTGAGCTATATCAGCCATGACCTGAAGACGCCGCTTACGGCGATTAAGGGCTATGCGGAAGGCTTGATGGACGGTGTAGCGGCTACGCCGGAGAAGCAGGAGCGATATCTGAAGACGATATACGCAAAGGCTTGTGATATGGAGCGACTTGTGGACGAATTGGCATTTTTCTCGAAGGTGGAGCAGGATAAGATGACGTACAATTTTCAGAAAATCGGTGTGCTGGGATACATGGAGGATTGCGTCGAGGAGCTGCAGCTGGACATGGAGGTTGTGGGAATCGAGCTGGAATTCTCTTGTGTCTGTGCGGAGGAAGAGAAGGTTATTATCGATCCGGAGCAGATTAAGCGAGTGATCAACAACATTGTCAGCAACTCGGTAAAATACATGGACAAGCCGGCAGGTCACATTAATATTAATGTGGCTTCCGAGGGCGATTACATAAATGTAGAGATTTCGGACAACGGCTGTGGCATTCGTGAGAAGGACTTGCCGTATGTATTTGAACGATTCTATCGCGGAGACAGTGCCCGCAGCACAAAGAAGGGCGGAAGCGGCCTTGGCTTGGCAATTGTGAAGAAGATCGTTACGGACCACGGCGGAAGCATACAGGCCGACAGTACATTTGGCGTGGGAACGACGATTCGATTCTCCTTGCCGAAGAAGCCGGAGTTGAGTACGGAAGAGAAGGAGGACTAGAGCCATGAGCAGGATTTTGATTATCGAGGATGAGTCGGTAATTGCGGAGCTGGAGCGAGACTATCTGGAGCTTGCCGGCTTCGAGGTTGTGCTTGCGGAAGACGGCGATTCGGGCCTGAAGCGTGCGCTCGAAGAGGACGTTGACTTGATTATTCTCGACCTAATGCTCCCCGGAATGGACGGCTACGAGGTGTGCCGTCGCGTGCGCGAGGTAAAGGACCTTCCGATCATTATGGTATCGGCGAAGAAAGACGACTTCGACAAGCTGAGTGGGTTCGGCGTCGGAGCGGACGATTATATGACGAAGCCGTTTAGCCCGAGCGAGCTGGTGGTACGCGTGCAGTTGCATTTGAGCCGCTACGAGCGCATGGTTAGCGGTGCACAAGTGAAAAATGACGTGATGGAGATTCGCGGACTCCGCATCGACAAGACGTCGCGTCGCGTATTTCTAAATGACGAGGAGAAGATTTTCACCTCGAAGGAGTTCGACCTGCTTGCATTTCTCGCATCGAATCCGGACCGCGTCTACACGAAGGACGAGCTCTTCCGCGAGATTTGGGAGATGGAGTCGCTCGGCGATATCGCAACGGTAACCGTGCACATCAAGAAGATTCGCGAAAAGATTGAGATGAATACGTCGAAGCCGCAGTACATAGAGACGGTATGGGGCGTCGGATATCGGTTTAAGGTGTGAGTAAAGAATAAAAAGCCTTGCAGACCGCACAAGTCGAAGCATGTTTTGAATTTGATGAAAAGGCGAATTTATAGGAAGACTGCCATGAGAAAAGATTTGGAAAATGTACAGCAGGCAAAAGATAGTTTTAATCGTATTTTAGATAACAAGATGTATGCCAGTATAATCAGAGATGATAAGCATTTATCTATTTTATTGAATTTAATCAAAGGCGGTAATTATCAAAAAATATTAGATATAGGCACCGGAACAGGTTATCTCGCATTTCCGTTATCCGAAGAGTATTCAACAGCGGTTGTTTACGGAATAGACATAGCAGAAAACATTATTGAGAAAAACAATAAGCTTGTAAAAGAGAAAGGAATCAGTAATCTTATCTTTCAAGCATTCGATGGCTTGAAGTATCCATTTGATGACGAAAGTTTTGATTTGATCGTTACTCGCTATGCATTTCATCACTTCCCTAATGTGAAAGAGGCAATATGTCAAATGAACAAACTTTTAAGAAAAGGTGGGAAGGTTCTTGTTTCTGACCCTATGAGAAATAAAGCTGATAAAAATAAAGTTATAGATGAATATATGAAAGTAAAGAAAGACGGACACATTCAGTTTTATTCAGAAAGTGAAATAGATGAATTGTTTTCAAATAGTGGTTTTATAAAAGACGACCGGATTATTACTGAAATGAAATTTCCCTTTGCACCGATACCTGAATATATGGAAGTATATAATCGAACAAGTGAGGAAGACAGATCATTATATGGTATTACAAATGAAAATGATGTTGTTTGGGTGAGGAACATAGAAGTCGGAAATTCTATATTTGTTAAAGAGTAATGGGCGGATATAAAGATACTATGCTCAATGTGCAGAATCATCGGTTTAAGGTGTAGACCGATGCCTATGGAGGATGAATTATGACGTATATTGAGGAGAACAGTGCAATCTGGGACGAGCGTTCGGAGAACAACGATACTTGGTCGATTCCCGTAACAAGCGAGATGGTGAAGCGCGCGAGGGAAGGCGTTTGGAGCATTGTATTAACGCCTACAAAGCCGGTTCCGGCGGATTGGTTTCCCATGACACTCGAAGGGAAGAAGGTGTTATGCCTGGCAAGCGGCGGAGGACAGCAAGGACCTATATTGGCGGCGGCCGGTGCGGACGTAACGGTGTTTGATAACAGTAAAGCGCAGTTGGGAAAGGATGAGCTTGTAGCCGAGAGGGATAACCTTCAGATTAAGACCGTTCAGGGCAACATGCAGGACCTGTCTGTGTTTGAGGATGAAAGCTTTGATTGCATCATTCATCCGTGGTCAAATGGATATATTAACGATGTCAGACCCGTGTGGAAAGAATGCGCAAGAGTTTTGAAGAAGAACGGCTTGTTGTTATCGGGCTTCGGAAATCCGATAGAATATATTTTTAACGCCGGCAAGCTGGAACAAGGCATTTTGGAAGTGGAAAATTCGATTCCGTATGCAGATATCGATCATATGGACGATCCGGAGACGAGAAGAATTGTCGAAAGCGGCGGCTACATCTGGAGCCATACGTTAGAAGACCAGATACAAGGTCAGATAGCGGCAGGCTTTGCGATTGTCGGCTTTTATGAAGACATCGGCGGAACCGTGCTCGACCGGTATATCAATTCCTCGATTGCGACAAAGGCGGTTAAGCTATAATACTAAGACAACTCACCTAGAGAAAAAAAGAGACTACATAGCACATGTAGTCTCTTATATTATGCTTGTAAGCCGCGCACGCGTCTCTCAATCTCGCGAATGACGGTCTCGAACACCTCGTCGCTTTGACCGGTCGGGTCAGGCAAGCCCCAGTCGTCGTCAAATGCTCTGCCGACAACCGGACATCCTACGTCACAGCCCATCGAAATCATAACGTCCGGTGCGGGAATGCGATCAAAGGTTTTGCTATACTGCGTCTTCTCCATGTCGATTCCGTAGAGCAGCTTCATCAGTCTTACGGCATCTTGGTTGATCTGCGGCTTCGTCTCGCTGCCGGCAGAATAAAAATCGTATCGGTCGCCAAGCAGGTGCTTACCAAGCGCCTCGGCAATCTGACTTCGGCAGGAGTTGTGAACGCAGAGAAATGCGATTTTCTTTTTCATCGGAACGGACACCTCTTTTCAATGCATTGATTGTTTTGTGCGGAGTGGATGCACTTGAATTCGCCAAGCTCCATTTCGACGCCGAGGTGAGCCTTTGCAAATTCGACGGCTTGAAGGATGGCAAGGTAGGAGTCTCGTTTGCAGCAACGCGGACCGCCGACCTCTCCGATTGCTCCGAGGGCAGCTGAGGTCATTTGATTGGAAAGGCCCCACGCCTTTTCTGCAAGGGGAGTGGATCCCGTCGCGATAGAGACAAACATTCCGGCGCTGACACCGGCGCCACAGGCACCCCAGAAGCCGCAGGCGCCACCGGGTACTTGCTTGCCTCTTGCTTGCATCTCGGCAAGAGCCTTCTGCAAATCGAGCTCCCCACCCGCATTTTTATAAGCGGTCAGAAGGGCGGAGCCGACGAGCACGTGGTGTTCGGGTCCGTGCATGTGGCAAAATGGCAGGGCCATCAGCTTACGGACGATGACAATCGGATCTTTGGACGTCTCGGCGAGGCAAATGCCAAAGACGCTGTCCATACCTTGCGTGTGGCACTCGTTGCAAACATAGTGGCCGGCCTCGCAAGCTGTCTTGCTATGCTCTTGCTTGTGACAAATTGCGCATTCCATGAGTTGATCGGTTTCATAGTATCTCAGCGGTGCACCGCAAATGAGGCATTCGTCCTTCATACGTCTCTCCTTTGTGCATTTGATTGAATTCTATGATACGTAGGTTTGCGCCAAATGTCAATGGAACGTTTTTCGGGTGGCATTGAAGAGGCATTTGTGTTATAATCCGAATAGACACCGTTTGTGCGTGTCTGTGGAGGTGGAGAATGAGAAGATACTATCGTATAATTGCTATCGTGATGATTGCGCTGATGCTGATGGGCTGTAGAGATTCGGGCAAGGATGTTTCCGGATCGCAGGAAAATAGCCCGACAGTAACACAGGGCGCTGAGACGCCAAGCCCTACAGAAGAAGTGAATAAGACGCCTACCGAGGGAGGGGATCCCACGGATGGGCTTACTCCGAGTGCGTCCGTTACTCCGGAGGCGGATGTGACGACGACACCGGGAGCTCCGGAGAAGGAACCGACCCCTACGGCGAAGCCGACGGTAACACAGGGACAGACGCCGACGGAAGCTCCTACGGGAACTCCGACCCCGACGGCGAAACCGACAGATGCCCCGACAGTTACACCGAGTGCAGAGCCTACAAAGGCTCCGACAGCAACTCCGACAGTTACACCGAGTGCAGAGCCTACAAAGGCCCCGACAGCAACTCCGACGGTGAAGCCGACGGCAACGCCTACAAAGGCTCCGACGGCGACCCCGACGGTGAAGCCGACGGCAACGCCTACAAAGGCTCCGACGGCAACCCCTACAAAGGCTCCGACGGCAACCCCGACAGTGAAGCCGACGGCAACGCCTACAAAGAAACCGACGGCGACCCCGACGGTGAAACCCACGGCAACTCCGACAGTGAAGCCCACGGCAACCCCGACGCCGGCGAAGAGCTTGACGAGCATTTCCCTGAACGGAAAGAAGCTGGCAATCGGTGATAGCAAGTCGACGGTAACCGGTGCATTTGGCACGCCGGCACGTACCGATTCGGGCGAGGGTGGATTTAGCTTCCTCGTGTACAATAAGGACTAC
>JAZRJF010000081.1:0-11997 GCA_045645665.1 Lachnospiraceae bacterium
TCTGCCGGCAACCGTTCTTCCGGCATTACGCTTGGAAAGGACATGGGAATCCGCGATGCATCGGAGCTGGGCTATCAAGTCGGCGATCGTGTTTCGCATAGCAAATTCGGAATCGGTACTGTACTTGAGCTCACAAAGGGAACAAAGGACTTTGAAGTCACTGTCCAATTCGGCGACACTCCGAAGCGAATGCTCGCCTCCTTCGCCAAGCTTGTCAAGGTTAATTGATTTATTCCGAATCGACCTCGAAAAGTTTTGTGAATTATCAATTTTAACTTGAAACTCAATAAAAGCATGCTATAATTTTATTAGATGTCGGCATACTGTTATATAGCAGATGTGCTTACGACACTCCGTTACAATCATTGCATTTGCATAGTGTGTAACGTGACCTGCACATAAGGTTTAGATTCATTATCAGGGAGGACTTATTATGAAGAATTGTTGTTGTGAATGTGAAGAGAAGTCTTGTAACAAGACTCTGTACATGATTCTTGCTATTGTTGGCGCCATCGTAGTTATCGCCGGCATCGCTTACGCAGTTTATCGCTACTGCACGCCGAACTATCTCGAGGAGTTCGAGGATGATCTCTTGGATGATGAGGATCTTGCAGAAGAAGTACCTGCTGAGAGCACTGAGGAAGAGATTTTCGCAGAGTAAGACATTACAGCTAATACAATGTAATACGACAATACAAAAATCAGCGAGCCCCTTACGGAGCTCGCTGATTCTTTTATACAGCTTCTTATGTTTCTTAGTTCATTACATCGTAACGAAACAGAATTTCAATACGAACAGGATAGCGATAACAGTGATCGGGATATCCTTCTTCGTATACTTCTTACCAAACAAGGTAATCAATACGTAAGCGATTGCGCCAAGACCGATACCATTGGAGATGGAGTAGGTAAGAGGCATCATGATCAATGCAAGGAATGCAGGAACCGCACTACGTGCTTCCGACATATCTACATTACCAAAGCCCTTCAGCATCAATACACCAACGTAAATCAAAGCCGGAGCCGTTGCACAACTCGGAACGATGGAAGCAACGGGGCTGAGGAACAAGCAAAGTGCGAAGCATGCTGCCGTCACTAAGCTTGTAAGACCGGTTCTACCGCCTGCTGCAACACCTGCTGCGGACTCAACGAACGTCGTACAAGTAGAGGTACCGAGAACAGCGCCTGCTACGGTAGCGATAGAATCGCTTGCCATACACTGGTCAACGTTAATCGGGTCACCCTCTTCGGTCAACATATCAGCCTGAGAAGCAGTACCGTAAAGAGTACCAATCGTATCGAACATATCTACAAGACAGAACGTACAGATAAGAATCAATGCAGAGAAGATACCGCCGATCATCTCGCCGGAAAAAGCATCTGCCCAAGACTGACCCTGGAATACGCCGGTAATACCGATCTTTCCGAAGTCGGAGAACGTCTCACCGATCTTGGAGAGCTCAAAGTTCGGAACTTCCCACATAAGCAGGTAGTACAGAATAGTAACACCGCCGATGCTCCACAATACGGAGCCCTTCACCTTATAGTGCTCAAGCAAAGCGATAATGATTACGCCAAGCAATGCAAGAATCGCAGGAAGAACCGTCTTAAATGCATCACCATCGATTGCCGTGTGAATATCCACGAACTGTACAAGCGTGTACTGGTTCGCCTGGATGATACCAACGTTCTGGAAACCGATGAATGCGATAAACAAACCGATACCTGCGGGAATTGCCTTCTTCAAGCAATCCGGAAGTGCCTTAGCGATCATCGTACGAAGACCGGTAATGGAAAGAAGCAAGAAAATCAAACCGGAAACCAAAATGATTACAAGACCGGCCTGATAACCGTCAACCAAAGCATCTCCCGATCCACCCGAGATTACTACGGGAAGGATAAAGGATACGAAGAAGAACGAGTTAAGACCCATTCCACAAGCCTGTGCAAAAGGCATCTTCGCATAGAACGACATTAACAAGGTACCGATAACCGCAACGAGAATGGAAGCAATGTATACTGCATTCCAAATCTGCTGGAAAGCGGGGTCTGCACCCTCATTCAAGTGACTAAAGCTAACAATCTGATTCGGATTGGTTACAACAATGTAAGCCATCGCGAAAAAGGTGGTAAGACCGGCAACAATCTCGGTCTTTACCGATGAGCCACGCTCGGAAATTTTAAAGAACTTGTCCATAGTGTATTCCCTCCTTAATCATATAGTATAAGTACTAACGGACAAATCATTGGTGAGTATACCCCATAAGAAGCTGAGTCATTTACCAATATACTATCATATTAACATTGTGCCATATTCGTGTCAAGCAAATGCACGGCATTTTCGCATCTTTTTTTCGAAAAAAAGCAGACCACAAGTGTAGTCTAGCCACATTCCCTTGTTGTCTGCTTTATTTCTTGCCACAATATGTGGTGTTTGCCTTATTTTCCCGCCGCCTTCTTCGCAAAGTCGTTGTTCACGAGGTCCGCATACGGCACTCTCGCCTTCAATTCTCCCGATAGTTCAAGGATATCCTGCATCAATACAAATGCGTCTTCCTCGAACACAAGATTCTCTTTCCACGTATCCTGCTGTTTATACCGCTCCACGATTTCCGTCAGCTGAGCCTCCGTAAAGCCTTCGAATTGCGGCGCGATCACCTTCGCGATTTCCTCGGAGGAATGCGAGCGAACGTAGTCCATGCCTTTTTGAATTGCGTTTACAAAGCTCTGAACCTGCTCTGCATTTTCCTTAAGATAGTCTTCCCGCACACAATACGCCGTATACGGAACATAACCGCTTTCTACGCCGCACGATGCAACGACAACTCCTACACCCTGCTCCTCGAGCGCGGATGCGGCCGGCTCGAATTCGACCGTAAAGTCTCCCGTTCCGGAGGCAAATGCCTGACCGGTCAACCCGAAATCGATGTTTTGGATCATCTCCATGCTGTCCTTTGCAATGCCCTTCTCGTTCAGGATATATTCAAAAACCATCTGCGGCATGCCGCCCGCTCTTCCGCCGACAACGACTCTTCCCTTTAGCTGCTCCCAGTCAAATACGTAGTTACCGTCCGCATCCTTTTCCGCCTGAATGGTACCATCGTCAATCAGACTTTTTCTCGCCACCAAGAAGTTTCCCGCACGATTCGTCAGCTGTGCGATGTTTACGACCTTATCCTCGATACCCTGATTGTATACAAAGACGCTCTGCTCCGAGCCCATAAAGCCGATGTCCGCCTCTCCCGACAACAGTGCCGTCATTGTCTTGTCGGCGCCGCCACCATTTACAATTGTGACATCGATGCCCTCCTCTTCAAAGTAGCCCAGCTCATATGCCACATACTGCGGTGCGTAAAACGCAGAGTGTGCCACCTCGTTGAGGACAATTTCATTTGTCTTCTCCTCCTCACATGCCACGCACAGCCAAATGCACAGCAAGGCCGAGATCATAAAAAGCATTTTCCTCTTCCACATAAAAAAGCTCCCGATACATACTTTCATTTCAGTATATACCGGGAGTCTTTCTTATGTGACTCATTCACTTGTTGTATTGTTCAAAGTAGCCCACGCTACTTTCGCACCACCCTTAGTTGGCGGGCTTGTGCGACAGCGTAATATCGAGTACCATCTCTCTGTATTCGCCGTTGCGAATTCGCTGTACCGTTACCTTTACCTTCGTTCCGGCCTTTGTATAGCTGAGGAAGTTCTGCAAATCGCTCATCGTAGTAACCTTGACATCGTCAACCTTAACGATGATATCTCCGGCATAGATGCCGCCCTTATCCGCAGGCGAGCCCTTTACGACGTCGTTGACATAGATACCTTGCGGGATTCCGAGCATGTTGGCGTATTCCTCAGTAATCTCTTTTCCGACTTGGATGCCGAGGAATCCGGCCTCCTCCTCAGGTACCTCTTCGCGATTGCTCAAATCTGCGATGATATCCGTAATGTTACTGATCGGAATCGCAAATCCCATGCCCTCTACCGCGCTGTCCGAATACTTCACGGAATTGATTCCGATGACCTCTCCGTACTGGTTCAACAACGCACCTCCGCTGTTGCCCGGATTGATTGCCGCATCGGTCTGAATCAACGTATACGTCACGTTCTCTACCGTCACCTGACGGTCCTTTGCACTAATATAGCCAACCGTAACCGACTGACCGTATCCGAGAGCATTGCCGATTGCAATGGCCATCTGGCCTACAACGACCTCGTCGGAATTACCGAGTCTTGCAATGCGGATTTCGGACAAGGTCTCATCCGAAAGGTTATCAAACTTCACCGCAACGACAGCCAAATCCGAAGAAGGCGCCGTTCCCTTTACCGTTCCGTCCACCTCTGAGTCATCAAAAAATGAAATCGTAATACGCTCGGCACCGTCGATTACGTGGTTGTTCGTCACGATCAGCACCTCAACGTCGTTCTGGCCTACAATAATACCGGAGCCCGAGCCACTCAAAACCTCAGTCTCCTCGCCACTACCATACCAGCCTTGCGAAACATATGTCTCATAGCAGTTGATGGCTACGACTGCCGGCATCACACTCTCTACCACTGCGGAAACATCCGTTACCGATACGAGATTGCTAACCTCTCCACCCTCGCCGGACGGAGTGCCCACACTCTCGAGCTTCACCTCACCGCGGTTGCTCGGCTTATCGTTCTCACTCACGTCACCAAGCTCAATCTTATCAGCAGGGCCATTCTTGTCACTGAAATACCGACCGAGCGCCGTAACGCCTACAAAAACACCTCCGGCAATTGCGCCGAACAAAATAGCGCTGACAATCAAAAGGCTTGCATGCTCCCAAAAAGAGCGACCCGACTTCTTTTTCGGCTCCGCTTCCACATGCTCCAAATTGCTCAAATATTCATCGTAAACGGGCGTCGGCTCTTCTACCACCTCTGCCTCGGTGCTCTCTATCGTTCCCTCCGCCCACGGATCCTTTTCGTAATCGCGCTGCGGCTCTGCGGGCTTAACCTCTTCCGCAGACTCTGTCTCCAACATCAAATCATCCTCAGGTGAATACATCCTAAACCTCCACTTTGGCAATACTGCAAATGCACTTCACTGTTTCTAGCATACAAAAAATATTTGTTCAAATTGTGTATGCAAAAAGGAAAATGCGTGAACTTGCGTGCCTTCTCCGCGTCACTCACATCTGCTTCCCCAATGAGTGCTTCCGCATCTTACGCCTACTTCTGCTCCGGCTTCTTACGGAATACCACGAGCTTGCTCAAAACGTAGTTCAACACAATGACCACCACACTCGTAATTGCCTTTGCAATGCCACCTTCGATTCCGAAGAACGCCTGATTGATACCTACAAAAATGAGTGCCGGCGGCAACAGAATCTCAAAGATTCCGGAGAACACGCGCGCACCGAAGAATCTGGCCATCTCCTGAAGCATCAGACCCTTTGTCTCGGTCTTGCTCTCAAACACAAACCACTTGTTCGTGAAAAATGCGAAAAGCACCGCAATCACCCACGCGATTCCGTTGCTGAGCATTCCCTGAACGCCCTCGGCCGAAAGGCCTACCGCCTTCGTACATACCGCATAAACAATCCAATTCACAACCGTAGTTGCGACGCCGAAGATCAGGTACATAATGATTTCTTTGTGTTTTTTGAATAGCTGTATCATATCTCGTTCTCCTATTATCCTCTTATCCTTCCTACTGCCCGTAACGGACAAAAAATGAAGCTGCCGCACACGCGACAGCCCCATTCGTCTGTTGTTCTTAGGAATAACTATGGTTTCCCCAGAGTCGGTTCTTCTTCATCTCCGTATACTCTTCATATGCCTGCTCGAGAATCCGCTTCTCATTAGCGAACTTGAGCAAATGATATGCCTCGTGATACTTATAAAACCCTGAGTCCACAAAATACTCCTCACGCTGTGGTTTGCTATAGTAGCTGTCCGCCATCATCAGGTACCAATGGACATTCTTCATTACTGCATTCTGAGGGGTGTTAAAGGTATAGCTGCTCTTACCGACGTATTTCATGATATGAGCCTGTACCCCTGCCTCTTCTTTCACCTCACGAAGTGCTGTCTCGGGAAATTCTTCGCCTTCCTCCACTGTGCCTTTCGGCAATACCCAGCCCTCGTACTTGTTCTTGTAGTTCTTGTACAGTAATAAAATCTTTCCTCTGAAAATAACAACACCACCACAGCTCGTTGCCTCAACCATACGCAAGACCCCCTGTCATTTGGTGTGTTATAAATTGAATCTAGTATACCCCTATTTTGATGAATACGCAACACCAAATTGCGAAAAATTTCGAACCTTCCGGCCTCTACTCCACTCCGCGGCGCCAGTGTCCGCGGGTAAATGCACCATTTTCCTCGTTCACAGACCTTTCTCCCTGTCGCGCCGCATCCAGCCGAGCGAGCACGGAACGCATCTCCGTAGCGGTTTCGGTCGTGAAATCCAGTCGCAAGCCTTTGCAGGAAAGGCTTTCAACCTGCTCCATATACGGAAGCAGCGACGTCGTGTGCGCATTGTAAAGGATATTGTAGCAATAACGGCACAGATTTCTAACAGGGAACTCGGCATTGCGTGCATCGCGCAGCGTCGCAAAGCCACTCGTTCCGCAGCCCTCGACCGTCTTCCGTACGCACTGCTCCGTCACCATCACCGCATCGCGCCCATACACCGTAAGATACCCGCCGGCTGCCATCGCGGCCAGCTCTTCTCGTCTGAGCTCGTGTGAAAATGTGACCGCAGTTGCACCATTTGCCAAAAGCCACGTGAGTGCCTCTTCGTTCATAACCGGCAGCGTCGTGTCCGTAACAACGCGAGCCGAAGTGCCAAGCTCCTTCTGCAGACGCTTCACATAGACGAGCTGGTCTAAGGTTCTCACTACGATTCCCCCGACAGCGCCTCTGCTAAGGAGTTTCGGCAGGAGTGCTTCCACCGCACTGCGAGTCAACGGCTTGCTCACTCGTGGCAGCATCACATATGCGGGCTTCTCCAAGCCTTCATAAAGAAGGTCTGCGCAATCCCCGTCCATATCGATTGCAAGCGTAGCATTCTCGTTGTCGTTCGCGTAAGCCTTGCCCTCCGCATACTGCTCCGCCGTCAGTACGGAAATGAGCACCTGCGGGAGGTCGGATGCAATCGAGACATCATCCGCCGGACTCTTGACGCTGTTCGCCGCGATCGTTCTGTCCGCGTCTTCTTCCGTGGAGTCATTCGCCGTAACCTTCACCGAGCTTCTGTGGTATGCTCGAAGCACTTCCTCCTGATATGCGGCAAGCGCACGCCGACGTAGCTCATTTAGCTGAGATACCGGCAAAAAGCAACCGTCGCCAAGCTCAATCGTTAGCTCCTTCCATGCGTACAGCGAATCGCCCGTCTTCATGAGCTGTTTGCGCACGGTAGCGTCCGTCGCCGGTGCATTGCCTGCCTGCTGTACAATATCGCCTGTCACATATGCCGCACAGGCTCCATCCTCCGAGTACACCTGCAAGGACATATTGCCGCCCACCTCCGCGGAAAATGCCCCGCAAAGCGCAATCGGCTTTCGATTTTCAATGTACTGCTCTCGTATCGACGCCAACAAACTGTCGTTGTGCATACGATACACCTTGGCCGTCTGTGGCGTTCCACGCCATTCCTTCGCACGTGTGGCGGAAATGCGTCGATATTGTGTAGCATCGCCGTCCTTTGCCACAGTGAATTCTTTGTATATCGTCTCGTCCGCTCCACGAAGCTCAAGCACATCACCCGCGCCCAGGCTCTCTGTAAACGTCACCTGCGCACTCAAGCGGTTTCGGTCCCAAGTCAGCTTTGCGGTACCAACCTGCACTCCCGTATGGTTCGGCCGGCTCGTCGCCATCATAGCCGGTCCCTTTTCGTCAAATGCATAGCCGGAGCAGAACCCTCCTCGATTGTAAAGCTCCGCAAGTCGTCGCATATCGTCCTTCAGGTCGTCCTCGTGAGAGGCAACGTATCGTTCGTACCCTGCCTTTCCGAGCTGCTGAAAAAGGTCCACCCAGCGCCGATATATCGCCGTTACACCCGCCGCATATTCCGGCCGCTTCATACGACCCTCAATCTTCAGCGAATGAATTCCCGTCTCGAGCAATTCCCCGAGACGCGGCAACAGGCACTGGTCCTTCGGACTGAGCCAATACCCGTTCTTTCTATGTTCTACATCCGTAGAATACCCATATTCCTTTCGACACGGCTGCGCACATCGGCCTCGATTTCCGCTACGACCGCCGATCATAGAGGACATCAGGCACTGGCCCGAATAGCTGTAGCAAAGAGCTCCGTGAACGAAGATCTCAAGCTCTCTCTTCGACTGCTTGCGAAAATGCTCAATCTCCGAAAGCGACAGCTCTCTGGCCGGCACAATACGAGTCACCGTGTCCGGCAAAAGCTCCTCCGCCAACGAATCCGTTATCGTCATCTGCGTGCTGATGTGAATCGGCAGCCCCGGAAACAGTCTTCCGATCTCTCGCATCACACCGTAATCCTGAACAATAACCGCGTCCAAACCGCGCTCGTAATACGGCAACAGATAGGTGAAAAGCTCCTCCAGCTCCGTATCCTTGAACAGCGTGTTGACGGTAAGATACACCTTTACACCATGCAAATGCGCGTAATCGATTGCCTCCAGAAGCTCTTCCTCTCCCGGATTGTCCGCATACGCCCTGGCGCCAAAACGGCTGCCACCGATGTACACCGCGTCGCAGCCTGCTTCAATCACAGCCCGCAGACCCTGTGCAGAGCCTGCAGGCGCCAACAATTCGATTTTTCTATCTTCTACGATACCCATTCAACTCCGTCTCCAGTCGAACTACCTTCTTCTGTTCCTCATGGTTAGCCTTGCGAAGCTTCTCGATTTCCTTCTCACGCTCGGCGCATTTTCCTTGCTCTGCAATCAAATCGTGCTTCAAGAGGAAGATCTCCTCGTCCTTGTCTTCCATCTCGTCCGTAATGTCCACCAGCTGCTGCTTCAGCTTGAAATATTCGTCCGCAAGGTTGATGTACATCAGCACATTTTTCATATCGGGCTCAAGATTGCGATAGCCCTTCTGGTCCTTCAATTCCGCGTACTTTGCATTGATGTGCGAAGCAACCTTCTGCAGATACTCCTCACTCTCGTATCCGGCAAGGTTATAGCGCTTTCCGATGATGATGACTTCTGCTTCTGTCCGTTTGTTCATATCCTATTCCTCCAGTATCTCATACTTACTTCTCTTCGGTAATCATCTGCAATCCGAGATGTTCGTAGGCTTCCTTCGTCACCATACGGCCTCTCGGGGTGCGTACAATCAAGCCGGTCTGTACCAAATACGGCTCATATACATCCTCTACCGTGCCGGCATCCTCACCGATGGTCGTAGCAACTGCTGCCGTTCCTACCGGTCCTCCGCCGAATTTGTGTATCATCGTAAGCAAGATCTCACGATCGATGTTGTCCAGTCCGAGACGGTCTACCTCCAAAAGGTCAAGCGCATACCTAGCAACCTCTCCGTCGATTCGACCGTCGTATTTGATCTGCGCGAAGTCGCGCACACGCTTTAACAGGCGATTTGCAAGTCGCGGAGTTCCTCTCGAGCGTCTTGCAAGCTCAAGGGCTCCCTCCTCGTCAATCTCGACATTCAACACTCTCGCCGAATGCTGCACGATAAGGCTCAGCTCGCGCACCGTATAAAACTCCAAGCGATTGACTACGCCGAAACGGTCTCTGAGCGGTGCGGAAAGCATTCCCGCTCTCGTAGTCGCACCGACAAGCGTAAACTTCGGAAGATTGAGACGCACCGACTTGGACGCCGGGCCTCTACCGATGACGATATCGATCGCAAAATCCTCCATCGCCGAATACAGTAGCTCTTCCACCTGACGATTCAGACGGTGAATCTCATCGATAAACAAAATGTCGCGCTCCTGCAAGTTGTTCAAAATCGCCGCCATGTCACCCGGCTTCTCGATTGCCGGTCCCGACGTCTGCTTCAGGTTCGCTCCCATCTCATTGGCGATAATACCTGCCAACGTCGTCTTTCCGAGACCGGGAGGTCCGAAAAACAAGACGTGGTCCAACGGCTCCTCACGAAGTCTTGCCGCCTCGATGTACACCGAAAGGTTCTTCTTCGCCTTTTCCTGGCCTATGTACTCCGTCAAATACCGCGGTCTCAGCGAGCCCTCGATCACAGCATCTTCTACAGTCTTCTCTGTTGTGATAATCCTCTTAGCCATAGCTATCCCCTTACTTTACATATAACGCAGACTCTGTCCCAGTATCTCATCCACTGTCATATTCTCATCGGCAGGCACCTTCGATACCGCCTGCGTCGCCTCCGTCTTCGAATAACCGAGCGCAACGAGGGCAAGCACCGCTTCCTCCTTCGCCGTACTAAGTGCCTCTCCGGCCACTGCTGCCACGCCCGCATCCAAGCGATTTTGAATGGTCGTCTCAAAGGATATCTTGTCCTTCAGCTCAAGCACAAGCTTGCTCGCCGTCTTCTTGCCGATTCCCGGCGCCTTTGAAATCGTACCGATGTCCTCCGCCAGAATTGCGAACCGCAGCGCATTTGCATCCAGTCCCGACAAAATGCCCTGCGCACCCTTCGGGCCGATGCCACTTACGGTAATCAGCAGTCGGAACATCTCGAGATCATCTCTCGTCAAAAATCCGAACAGTCCGATTCCGCTGTTCTCGCTGACATTCAAGTACGTATAAACCAACAAATCCGAGCCGATGGAAGGCAGGCGCGAAATGTCCGCCGCGGACATCGACACCTCATAGCCCACGCCCTGACAGTCAATCACTGCCGAGCTCTCGGTAACCATCGCTAACGCTCCTCGTACAAATGCTATCATATGCTCATCCTCATCCAGTGTATTTTTCGTAATGTTGTATTCGCCGGCCTCTCCTACAAAAGCACTGCGTACAGATTCAAAACCGGCTGAATCATACGCCAAACAATCGGTCTCTTCGTCCACTCCGAGTAGGTAATCTCTCTGGATTCCTCCAGCGTGTGAAGGAAGTCGTCCTGTATCGTCTCCACACAACGCCCGTCGCTGACTACAACGCCGTCCTCGTAATGCAAGAAGAAGCTTCGGTAATCCATATTGATTGTGCTTACACAGGCACATTGCTCATTCATAATCACCTTCGAATGAATGAACCCGGGCGTATATTCGAAAATGCGAACCCCCGCGCGAAGCAGCGGACCGTAATTGTAGTTCGTCAATAGCTTGACCATCTTTTTGTCCGGAATTCCCGGCGTAATGATGCGAACGTCCACGCCGGACTTCGCTGCATAGCAAAGCGATTGCTTAATCTGCTGGTCCAAAATCAGATACGGAGTCGTAATGTACAGACATCTGCCCGCACTCTCGCATATTTGCTGGTACGTATACTGTGCCGCCTGTTCCTCCAAAATCGGACCGTCGGTGAAGAACTGACAATATGTCTTATTCTCGGTGAACATCGCATTCGGCATATACGCATCGAACGTTTTTGCTCCATCCGCCGTCCCGGTCACATTCCACATTTGCAAAAAGCTACGGCCAAATGACCATGCCGCGTCACCGCGGACGCGAATCGCACTGTCCTTCCATACTCCGAACCGATTCACGATGTTCGCATACTCATCGGCCAAATTGATTCCGCCGGTGTAAGCCGTCTCTCCGTCAATCACTACGATCTTCTGATGACTTCGATAGTTCATGTACAGCTTGCCCGTGTACTTGTGAATCGGATTGAATACATGAATCTGAATTCCGTCCTCGCGGAGCTCCTGAAGGGTATTCTTCGGCACACGAAACATCGTTCCGAAATCGTCGTACAAAAGCAACACCTCAACGCCCTCAGAGAGCTTCTGCTTCAAAAGCTCTCTCATGCGGTCGAAAAGCGCCCCCTCCGCCATGATAAAAAAGTTTATGAAAATGTTCCGCTTCGCAACCTTCATATCCTCAAAGATGGCGTCAAAGGCATCCTCGCCCATCGAATAGTACGTCACCTGATTGTT
>JAZRJF010000082.1:0-19645 GCA_045645665.1 Lachnospiraceae bacterium
ACGCTCCGAACCGAACAAACGCATCAAATCGTCCTCGAGGGAAATATAGAAGCGAGATTCACCCTTGTCACCCTGACGACCGGCACGGCCTCGCAGCTGGTTATCGATACGGCGGGACTCGTGACGCTCGGTACCGATGATCTTCAGACCACCAATATCCAACACTCCCTCGCCAAGCTTAATATCGGTACCACGACCGGCCATATTCGTAGCAATCGTAACGGCACCCTTCTGACCTGCATCGGCGATAATCTCCGCCTCGATTTCGTGGTACTTCGCATTGAGCACCTTATGAGGAATGCCGCGCTTACGCAACGCAGTACTCAAATCCTCCGACGCTTCGATTGTAATCGTACCGACCAAAACCGGCTGTCCCTTAGCATGTGCCTGTGCAACAGCCTCTACGATGGCTGCCATCTTCTCGCGCTTTGTACGGTATACCGCATCATCATAATCGATACGCTGAACCGGGCGATTTGTCGGAATAGCAACAACGTCCATTCCGTAAATCTCGCGGAACTCCTTTTCCTCTGTAAGCGCGGTACCGGTCATACCACATTTCTTCTCGTACTTGTTAAAGAAGTTCTGGAACGTAATCGTCGCAAGTGTCTTGCTCTCACGCTTAACCTTTACGTGTTCCTTTGCCTCAATGGCCTGGTGCAAACCATCGGAATAACGACGTCCCGGAAGAATACGTCCGGTGAAATCGTCTACGATCAATACCTGATCATCCTTTACAACATAATCGTGGTCCTTCTGGAACAGATAATGTGCTCGAAGTGCAAGAATGATGTTGTGCTGAATCTCAAGATTCTCCGGATCTGCTAAGTTCTCAATCTTAAAGAACTGCTCAACTCTGCGCACACCTTCCTCTGTAAGGTTAACGTTCTTATCCTTCTCATTAACTACAAAGTCGCCTTCCTCCTGCGCTTCCTCGCGCATCAGCATATCCATCTTGGAAAGCTCCTTCTCGCTACCCTTTCTCAACTGGCGAGCCAAGATGTCACACACCTCGTAGAGCTTTGTCGACTTACCGCTCTGTCCGGAAATGATGAGCGGTGTTCTGGCCTCGTCAATCAATACGGAGTCAACCTCATCGATTACGGCAAACGGAAGACCTCTCATTACAAGGCGCTCCTTGTAGATTACCATGTTGTCACGCAGGTAATCAAAGCCGAATTCATTGTTCGTTCCGTACGTAATATCGCACGCGTATGCAACGCGACGTTCGTCATTTGACATGCTGTTCAAGATGCAGCCTACAGTCAAGCCGAGGAACTCATGTACCTGACCCATCCACTCGGAGTCTCGCTTTGCAAGGTAATCGTTAACGGTAACTACATGTACGCCCTTACCGAGAAGTGCATTCAAATAAACCGGGAACGTAGACACGAGCGTCTTACCTTCACCGGTACGCATCTCCGCGATACGTCCCTGGTGCAACACGATACCACCCGTCAGCTGCACACGATACGCGCGCTGTCCGAGCGTACGCTTTGCAGCCTCACGCACTACCGCATATGCCTCCACAAGCAAATCGTCCAAATTAGCTCCTGCCGCCAAGCGCTCCTTGAACTCCGTCGTCTTATATCTCAGCTCACTATCGGAGAGCGCCTCAAACTGCGGCTCAAGTGCCTCAATCTGATCCACCAACGGTGTGATTCGCTTTACCTCTCTCTCGCTGTGAGAACCGAAAATCTTCTCAACCAATCCCATATATCTCAACCCTTTCTTCTCTGTTCCGCACGTCCGGCGGTCCTTCCGTATCTCAACTTGCAAAATGCAAGCGATACTTCATTTTATTGTACCACATTTTTGGAACGAAAGCAAGTTTTTCTACGCAATACAGAGGCGTCACAGAGTGTTTCCGTATGCCATCCCATCGTAAAAACCGCCAATTTATTATTTTCTCACAATTACTACTGTGACTTTGAATTGCGTGACCATTTTAATCATTTTCAATCAATGCCTCATTGCACATAATGAAAATGCGCTTCCATATTTTCGACAAAACTATCAGTTCTAACAAAACAAACTTTCGTTTTTTCGACAAAAAAACCGTACTACACAAATGGAAGCGAATTGTTGATAACGTGAATAACTCTGTGCATAACCTTGTATTTTAGGCAAAATCAACGGTTAATTTTTGTGGATAACTCGTCTCTAGTCGATTTTATCCACAAAAACCAGTGAGATTCCTTGTGGATTATTTCGGTTTTCGTTTGTGCAAGATAACGAATGCGGTGTTTGTCAACACTATCTTGCGATAAAGTGAAGTTTCTTTATTTGCAGAACTTTCGAACACTTTTAGTTTTTTACATATGCAAATAATGACATCTAGCCAGTCATTTTTGCACCACGTCTTTCATTTTTTGTCTGTTTTATTTTCTTGCCAGCATACCCCGTCGCCTTTCTGATTTCCTCGATGATAAATGCACAATGCATTCCCTGCACGTCGCGATCGGAATATCCATGTCGCACAGGATATCCACAACGCGAGCAATCAGCATTTTGTGGAATTCCTGTTGAAAACTTGGTGTACCTCTGTTGGTAACGCTGTAGCAACCTGTCCTTCCTTTGTTGCGTATGTCTCCCGGCGACGCATCCGCACATGGCATATGCCGTCGAAAAAACGCACCGCCAAAACAAAAAAAGGACGAGAAACACTCTCGTCCCAAAAATCCTTATCTACCACGTCGCCACTTACAGCGCTAACACCGCCGAGCATACCACCGCCGGCTCTGTCTAACACCGTCGGCTCTGCCGGCTATCACTCCGCCAAATACTGCTCTGCGCGATAAATCGCATTTGCTCCATCTGCTGCCGCGGTTACTACCTGTCTCAGCGGCTTCGTACGTACATCGCCGGCTGCAAAGATACCGGGCACCTGCGTTGCACAGTTCTCGCCTGCGATAAAGTATCCCGACTGATCGCACGGAATCTTGTCCTGCCAACCCAGATTGTTCGGAAGCGTTCCAACCGCGATAAAGACACCATCCGCAGATTGCGTGCTGCATTCGCCGGTTTTGGTACTCTTCAACACAATCTCCTGCACCATACCGTCTCCGCGAATCTCTTCTACAACTGTATCATAAGCAATTGTCACGTTCGGAAGCGACTCCAACGTCGTGCAAAGATTCTTCGATGCACGAAGCGCATCCCTACGGTGAACGAGCGTTACCTTCTTACAGCCTCTCGCAAGAAAAATCGCATCTTCTACAGCTGTATTACCGCCACCGATTACAAACACCTCACGGTTTTTGAAAAATGCTCCGTCACAGGTTGCACAATACGATACGCCCGCACCTACAAATTCCTCTTCTCCCTTGCAGCCAAGCTGTCTCGGATTCGCACCGGTCGCAATCACAATCGTACGTGTCTGCAACGTCTTGTCCTTATCGAGCTTTAGCTCAAAGCCGCCCGGAATTGCGGTAAAATCATGCACCGTATCCATAACAATCTTCGCGCCACAAGCCTCGCTGTGCTGACGGAAGCGCTCTGCAAGCTCAAAGCCGCCCGCATTCGGAATTCCCGGATAATTGTCTACCTCGGACGTATTCAGAATCTGTCCGCCGCTCATCGCCTTCTCAATTACTACAAAATCAAGCTCAGCTCTTGCCGCATAAATGGCCGCAGCCATACCCGCGGGGCCGGAGCCGATAATTACTACATCAAGCATCTTACGTCACCTCTCAAATTATATATTGCAATTCACGAATTCTCGTCTCTCGGAATTCTGATTCTCTCGCCGGTCACACATCCTCCGACGTCATTCACAATCTACGTCATAAGCCACGTCACAATCAAGCCAAAAGCTCAAGCGCAATCATATTCACAATCAACCAAATCATCGCTGCCAACAGAGGAATTGTTATCAGCTTCACAAGCTTCATGAAATGACCCTTTTCCTTCAACCCCTCAACCAAATGCTCATAACGGCCGCAACGCTTCGCTATCTCGCGATACACGACTACCGCAAGTGGCGTGAATATGAGCGCCGGTACAAGGTATGTCATCACCATCGGAAGCGTTATGACCTCTTCCACCTGCTCAAGCTCCATAGCCTCCGGTGCCGCATTTTCCACAAATGCCTGCAGCTTCGGCAGAAGGTAGATTAATACGACCGAGGTGCCGTTGATTGCAAAATGCATCAGCATGCTCGAAAGCAGCGTCCCCGTCGCCTCTACCATCATCGCAAATGAGAAACCGAGTACGAAGGTATACACAAACTGATTCAGATTGCCGTGCATCAGGCCGAACAAAAGCGCCGACAACAGCGCACCCATCAGCGGTGAAGTCTTACGATATTCCTGAAAGAATACACCGCGATAGATAACCTCCTCGTGAATGGCCGGAATGAGCGCCACGCCAATCAGCATCAGCAGGAACGGTGTCTCTGTCGCCATCGTCATCATGGAATCCGTCACCGTATAATCCGTAAACAGAAGCGACAAGGCGTTTAGAAACGTCATCAGCGGTGAAAGCAGTGCCGTAAACAGAAGCACAAGCACTCCGGTGCCAAATGACATCCCTTTCACGGAAAGAACTTCCCCCATCGGCTGCTTCAGCCATAGCAGATAGCAAATGCTCGGCAAGACAAGCACAACCTGTACGATAACGATCTGTATCAAATCATTCTCTACTAACTCGACCAGTGCGCCGCCAAGGTACGAATACGCCAGCAAGGTAACAAGGTATAGCAAATTCACAATTCGAATTCGAAGTTTCTTGTCCATCGTGCCGCCTCCTATCCACACCGGTGCATTCCTTAGTATCTTCACACATTACTCATCCTATTATACGATTTGCGTTTTTGAATGTCAACGATTCCTTAGGTTGCAGCGGCAAAATTAAACTTTGCTATTGCATTTTCCCAAGCTGTGTTATACTCTAAGTATCAGGCCATACTATGGCTGTCTATACTATAGAACGGAGAAACCATATGGAACTCGGAAGAATTCAGACACTCAAGATTGAAAAACTCGTACCGCACGGTGCCTATCTTATTCCTACGGAGGAAGCCTTGCCTCCTCTGCCCGACATTTTTCAAAATGCCGATACCGTCATCGATGCGGCACACATCCTGCTGCCCTCGAATCAGCTTTCCGGCGAGAAGCCCGGAGACGTTGTTACGGTATTTCTTTATAAGGACTCTCAGGATCGTCCCATTGCCACAAAGCAGCTGCCGAAGGTTTCGCTCGGTGGTGTTGCCGAGCTTACCGTTACACAAGTGAATCGCGTCGGCGCATTTTTGGATTGGGGACTTGCGAAGGACCTACTGCTGCCATACCGCGAGCAGACGAGACCGGTCGGCGAAGGCGATACCGTGCTCGTTGCCCCTTACGTGGACAAGAGCAGCCGCCTCTGTGCAACGATGAAGGTGTATCCTTATCTTCGCACCGACTCTCCTTATAAAAAGGACGATCGTGTAACCGGTCAGGTATACGAGACGAGCAAGAATTTCGGCGCATTTGTTGCCGTAGACAATTGCTACTCCGCATTGATTCCCGCGAAGGACCTCTTCTTCCCACTCGCTCCGGGTCAGCAGATTGAAGCCCGCGTTGCAAAGGTGCTCGAAGACGGCAAGCTCACATTGAGCATCCGCGAGAAGGCTCACGTGCAGATGGACGGCGATTCCCGCCTCATCCTTTCCGCGCTTCGCTCCGCCGGCGGCTTCCTGCCGTACCATGACAAGAGTGATCCGGAAGAGATTCGTGCCCGCTTCGGTATGGGCAAAAACGCATTTAAGCGCGCAATCGGCCATTTGTATCAGGCACGCCTCATCGTCATTTCCGGCGACGGCATCCGCCTCACGAAGCAGGATTAGGCCGAACACAATCAAGAATAGCCGCTGCCGATGCAGACAGTAGCTACCATGACCTGCTCCACTCCCGCGCGAAGCAACACGCGAGTGCATGCATCCAAGGTGCTACCGGTCGTATAAATATCATCAACTAGGATGACACGCTTTGGTGTCATCCTTTTTTTCGCCCGCTTAGTTAAGTCAAATGCTTTTAGCAGATTCCGCGCACGCTCGATATCGTCCAGCTTCTTCTGAGCCGTCGTGTGCTTTCGCCTCTCAAGGTAGTTCGCCTCAGCCGGAACACCAAGCAACCTACCGAGCTCATTTGCAATCAAAGCCGCTTGGTTGTAGCCTCGCCTTCGGTAGCGCTCACGATGAAGCGGCACGGGAACGATGAGCTGCGCGCAAAACGCCTGAAGCTTGTTCGCATTTTGCCGGAACAGCTCGCCTGCGTACCACTCGGCGTATTCCGCCCGACTATGGTATTTAAAACGTATCATCGAATCACGAATTGCATCCTCGTATATAAATGTGCTTACGCCGCCCGAAAACGCCCTCGGCTTTTCCGCGCAATCATAGCAATACTCCCTTCCGGGATCGGACACCGGCTTCCCGCACCGAAGGCAGGTCACGTTGCCCACATACAAAAGCTTGTCCCGGCAATCCGGATGGCATACCGGGGCACCCACCGGACGCACATCGTCGCAAATCGGACAGCGCGGCGGATACAGATAGTCAAGAAAAGATTTCATGTGAAGTTCTCCGTAGTTAAAGGGGTGATAGGCGAGCAAGGCTCGCCGGTGATAGCTCGCGATGCGAGCAGTGTTATTCGGCGCGTCGCACCGAAAGTGTTAGCGCAGCGAGGCGGCGCAGTGTTAGCCGGACTCAGTCGACGGTGTTAGCGCCGTGAAACGGCACGATGATAACGCAGCAAACGACACCTGTTTCACTTGCTATATTCTCATGTTCAATTGTTACATTCTCGGATTGATTTTAATTTTGACTTACGTCGAGTTTAGAAATACAGAACAGTCAGATACTGATGATAAAGCGGCTTGGCGGAGACGGTTTTCCCGCCTCGGCCTTGCCGCGTGATTCTAAGCACTATTGCAAAGAACGATGGATTCTTACTGGAACAAGCGGTTCGGATATGCACCGGCCTCAATCAAGGCATTGATGGACTCTACGAACTTCGGCTTATCCTCCTTGTAGGTTACGCCAAACCATTTGTCATTCGTGGGAAGCACACGCACCGTTGCGCATCCCGCAGCTACAAGCTCACCAACGAGCTTCGGAAGCAAATACTCTGCCTTCTCGGGCGACGCCTTTGCATCCGTATCGAGAAAGGCTGCGAAATTGTCTCTCAGCGCCTCAAGGAAATCGGGAGTGAAGCCCCACATATTCATAGACACCGACGTATCCAACGGGCAAGTGAACTCCGTACCGTCCTGCGTCTGACCATGCACTACGTCACCTACCTGGCGAAGCTCAAAGCCCTCCTCCACGGAACGAAGGTAGCCATCCTCAACAACACAGATTCCTCGTGTCACCTTACCGTGCTCGCTCAACGTGTTGCCGAGTACAAAGCCGGCCATACAATACTGACTTTCACTGCCTTCCGGGAGCTTCGTCAGGTACTGATAGGTCGCTACAAATGCTTCTTTTCCGTAATAGTCATCTGCATTGATTACGACAAACGGCTCGTGAATGTGTCCGAGACAGCTAAGCACCGCCTGGCCGGTTCCCCATGGCTTCTTTCTGCCCTCCGGGACGCTATAACCTTCCGGAAGCGCATCGAGCTCCTGAAATACGTACTCTACGTCAACATACTTCTGAATTCTGTTGCCGATAATCTCGCGGAAATCCTCCTCCAAGTCCTTGCGGATGATGAATACGACCTTATCAAAGCCTGCCTCCATCGCATCAAAGATAGAATAATCCATGATGATCTCCCCACCCGGGCCCATCTTCTCCAACTGCTTAATACCACCACCGAAACGACTTCCCATTCCGGCTGCCATAACTACCAACGTAGCGCTCATCTTCAAGCACCTCCTAGTATAATTGTACTCTCATCTCGTGTATACGGTGCCTAAGTCCCGTGTACCTTTTTTGCTCATTTTCATTCGCTATCATGCGAAGCACCGTGTCCTCGCTACCTACGATTGCAACGCATTTGTTCGCACGTGTCACCGCAGTATAGAGAAGATTACGATTCATCAGCATGCGAGGCCCCGTCAAAAGCGGAATCACGACCGCCGGGTACTCGCTACCCTGTGATTTGTGAATCGTAACGGCGTAAGCGTGCTCCAAATCCTCAAGCTCGGAAAACGGATACGTCACAACGTGATTCTCATCGAAGACGACCTCCATCTCCTCAGCATATCGGTTGATCGAGCGAATCACGCCCATGTCACCGTTGTAAATGCCCATACCGCTGTCCGTAGGAATTCCGTAGCGACTGCGCACCTCCCACTCCAGCTGATAGTTGTTGCGGACCTGCATGACCTTGTCGCCCTCGCGAAATACTATGCCATGCGCCTCGTATTCTACCTTAGCCTCATCCTGCGGATTGAGGTAGCGTTGCAAAATGCGATTCAGATTCTCCACTCCGAGCTCACCCTTTCGCATCGGCGTCAGCACCTGCACATCGTAAGGCTGCGCTGCGACGTATCCGGGCAGCTTGTCGCGCACGAGCTGCAGCATTACATTTTGAATCACTCCCGCATCATAGCGCTTCAGCAGGAAGAAATCCTTGCTCTTATTGTCGAGTCGAATCGCCTCACCGGCGTTGATTCGATGCGCATTGACAACGATATCGCTCTCTTCCGCCTGTCGGAAGATCTTTGTCAGCTTGACAACGGAAAATGCACCGCTGTCCATAATATCCTTCAGCACATTGCCGGGTCCGACACTCGGCAGCTGGTTGCTGTCTCCTACGAGAATCAGTCGGCAACCGATGGGCGTCGCCTTCAACAGCGCATGCATTAAATGCATATCAACCATTGACATCTCATCGATAATGATTACGTCCGCTTCGAGTGGATGCTCCTCATTTCGCGCGAACATGCTATGCGCACCCTCTTCGCCGTCCGGCATATGCGACACCTCCAGAAGACGATGTATCGTTCTCGCCTCCATTCCCGTCGCTTCGGTCATACGCTTCGCCGCGCGTCCGGTCGGAGCGGCCAGCATGATGTCCATGCCCTCCAGCTCAAACAGTCGTATCAATGCATTGATGGTTGTCGTCTTTCCGGTACCGGGTCCTCCCGTCAGGATGAACAGGCCTCTTTGTATCGCTTCGTACAAGGCGTGCTCCTGAATCTCATCGAGCGAAAGCTCCAGCTCACGTGCCACTCGGCTGACGTTGTTCTGCACACGCACCGACGGCACATCGTAAAATACATTCAAGTCATGCAGCATTCTCGCAATCGCATACTCGGTAAAATAATACGACGACAAATACACAAGCCGTTCCTTCGGATTCGGCTCCTCCTCGCTCTCTCGCACCATCAGCTTACGCTCCAACGTGAGCTCTGTAATCTGGTGCTCCAGCATCTCCGGCTCTACACCGAGCATGTCCACCGCATAGCGACTCAGCTCGCTCATCGGAAGATACGCATGTCCGGATTGACTAGCCAGATACAGCGTATGCAAAATGCCCGCTCGAAGTCGGTACTCCGAGTTTCTCGGAACGCCCAGCTTCTCCGCCAATTCATCCGCCGTCCGAAAGCCGACTCCCGGAATATCCTCCGAAATCTTATACGGATTGTTCTCAAGCACCGTCCGCAGACGATCTCCGTACTGCTTATATATCTTCACCGCGAGGTTCATACCGATTCCGTACTTCTGCAGGTAAATCATCGCGTCGCGCATTCCCTGCTTCTCATGGAACTGTGCATAAATCTCGCGCGCCATCCGCTCGCTGATGCCCTTAATCTCCGCTAAGCGTTCAGGCTCGCGCTCCATAATGCGAAACGTGTCGTCTCCGAATCTACGCACGATTCTCGAAGCCATCGTAGCGCCGATTCCCTTAATGGCGCCGGAAGCCAAATACCGCTCCATCGCCAGCTTGTCCTGCGGCGTACTGACCTCCCAGCCCGTAATCTGTAGCTGTTCGCCGTAGATCTGGTGGGTCGTCATATTGCCCTCCACATGAAGAAAATCTCCCTCACTGATAAAAGGAAAGCTGCCCACACAGGTCAGCTCTTCCTCACTCTCCGGATTCGACAACATAAATACGGTGTAGCCGTTGTCCGCGTTACGATATACTATTCTCTCTACATATCCCTCACGCTGCTCCATGGCTACCATCCTTTCCATCACAGGTCAGCCTTCGACACTACAGCGTACGTCTACGTCCACGGCCACCCATCAGCTCCACATACTTACCGGTTCCGACTGCAACGCAGCGCATCGGATTCTCCGCCGTCATCGTATTGATGCCGGTCTTCTCCTCAATCAAATCCTCAAGACCGTACAGCAACGCACCTCCACCGGTAAGCACGATACCGCGATCCGCAATATCTGCTGCCAACTCGGGCGGAGTCATCTCGAGTGCATTGTGAATTGCCTCGATAATCTGCGCCGTAGCTTCCTTCAGAGCCTCCTCCGTCTCCTCAGACGTCAGGGAAATGGTCTTCGGAAGTCCGGTTACGAGGTTACGACCACGTACCTCCATCGAAAGAGTCTCCGGTCTTGCGTAGCAGGCACCGACCTTAATCTTAATCTCCTCTGCGGTTCTCTCACCGATCAAAAGATTGTGCTTCTTACGCATGTAACGAACGATAGCCTCGTCGAAATCGTCTCCGGCTACCTTTACCGAATTGCTGACAACCGCACCGCCAAGCGATGTTACGGCAATGTCCGTCGTACCGCCACCGATATCGACGATCATATTGCCACACGGCTTACTAATATCAATGTTCGCACCGATTGCCGCTGCAATCGGCTCCTCAATAATCTTCACATAACGTGCACCGGCTTCATAGGTTGCATCCTCAACCGCCTTCTTCTCTACCTCCGTTGCACTACTGGGCACACAGATGCTAACCATCGGCTTACGGAATCTACGCTTACCGATAGACTTCTGGATAAAGTACTTAATCATACGCTCCGTTACGGAATAATCCGAGATAACACCCTGCTTGAGCGGACGCACAGCCACGATGTTACCGGGCGTTCTTCCGAGCATCTGTCTGGCTTCCTCGCCGATCGCCTTAATACGGCTCGTGTCACGATCATAAGCAACTACGGAAGGCTCCTCAAGTACAACACCCTTCCCCTTAATATATACAAGAACGTTCGCCGTTCCGAGATCTATACCGATGTCTGAACTAAAATTAAACATACCTTATCCTTTCAAAACAAGAATTCAAAGTCAGTATCACACGCACCTTCTCAATGCTAAATTATATTATATACGCATTCCGGCAAGATGTCTAGCAATAATCGAATTCCTATCAAAAAAACAGGACGAACCGTCTCGGTCCGCCCTGTCGAAAAATCGTTGTGTGACGACTATTCTTCGGATTCTTCTTCAAGCTCCACGTCGTCCGGATTCTTATCGGTAACTACGCCGCTAATGTCATCCTTCTTAGCGCAAAATGCACAGAGACGAGTACGTCCGTCTGCAATTGCCTGCTCAACCGTACCTACAGTAAGGGTATCGCTCTGATTCAAAGACTGGCAGTCTTCGTGAGTGTGGTATACTCTACCGAACGGAGACCAGTATACATCCGAAGTAATTGCCTGCTCTGCAGCTTCCTTCTGCTCCTCGGAAACCGGGTTGAAGTCATAGCTTGCAACACCACCGATCAACAATGCGATGATTGCAACAACCGTAGCGATAGCCTTCGTCTTCTTGTCCGCTTCCTTGTTGGAAAGAACGATGATGATGAACGGAATGAATGCCACTGCACATACAATCAAGCCCATGTTGTTCCACAGCCAGAACAGAACCTTGTTCTTCTCGCTTGCGGGGTTGATGTGGTTCGCCTTCTTCCAAAGCTGAGAACCGATGATAACGCATGCCAAATCAAGTACGAGCAAAATGATGATCAACGTAAGCGTCGGCATAAACGTCCATACAATCTTGCCGAGGAACAGCAAAAGTGCCAATACCTCAAATGCAAGTGCTGCTACCCAAAGAGCAATTGCGCCGGCACGGAAACCTGCGGAATTACCAACGGGAGCTGCTGCTTCTACCTTCTTCTTAGCTGCTGATTCCTTACCGGACGTTGCAGCAACGATTTTCTTTTTCTTAGGGGTTGCCATAATAACTTTCTCCTTTGCATAATAGTAATATGTACCTCAATTGGATTATACTATATTCGCATACAAATGTGCAAGCATTTCCGCAACATTTATTATATTTCTTGACTTCCTTTCGTTCTTGCCCCATAATGTTCTTAACGAGGCATTTGCCCCTAACAGATTACACCTTGCGCGCTATCGGTATGTCGCTCTTTACGGCCGGATTTGCACGCAATATCGAACCATTTACGGAGGATAATATGGATCTTAAGAAAATCACAAGCACTCTACTCAGTTCAGACAGCATCAGCGGTCTCAGCAGCCTTACCGGCTCTTCCAAGAAGGATGTTACAAGCGTTCTTACTTCTGCGCTCCCTTCCCTTTTGAGCGGTGCGAACAGCCAGGCAAAGGACAATGACACAGCCGAGAGCTTTGCAAATGCACTTGCGGATCACGCAAAGGCAGACACGAGCAATTTGACCAGCTTTCTCGGAAAGGTAGACATCGCAGACGGTGCGAAGATTGTTACACACCTGCTCGGCTCCGGCAAGTCGGATGTTACGGATTCCGTAGCGAAGGAAACCGGCGTATCTTCTAAGCAGACCGGACAGATTCTCTCTGCAGCTGCTCCTTTGATGATGAGCCTTCTCGGCCAGCAGGCAGACGAGGATGAGAACAAGGCTGACGGCATCGGCGCATTGGTTGGTTCTTTGCTTGACAACGTAGACCTCGTATCCCTTCTTACCGGTTCTTCCGCTAAGGACGAGGAGAAGGAAGAGAAGGAAGAAAAAGAGGAGAAAGAAAAGTCCGGCATCAACGGTCTTCTCGGCGGTCTTCTCGGAAAGCTTCTTAAGTAATTCACGAACATATCGCAAGACACAAAAAAACCCGACCGGCATCTCCCGGTCGGGTATTCTTTGTTCAACTATTCATTACAGAGTAACTACATTGATTGCTCTAAGCTTCTTGGAATCCTTAGGATCCTGCTCGGTCTCGAAAGATACCTTCTGTCCCTCTTCAAGAGTCTTGAAACCATCTACCTGGATAGCGGAAAAATGTACGAATACATCCTCTCCACCCTCATCATTGCTGATGAATCCATATCCCTTTTGTGCGTTGAACCACTTCACTGTACCAGTCATGAACCAGTACCTCCTTTAAAATTTTATACGCATCATCCGGCATGTTCTCTTTGTTCCGGAAAAGTATTCCCTAAAACAAAAGCAAACTTTATAGCTGTCATAAACCCACAACACCGTACGGTTTGCTTCACATTTTCCTGACTGCACCTCAAAATTATCACACTTTTTTCACAAAGTCAATACACAAGCACTAATTCACCTCATTTTTTCGCATGAAAATGCCCTTATGGAAGCCTCCTGTACGAGCCCCTTCGTATGGTCGATTTCTTCACGTGAAATTCGGCATTTTCGTGGCATTTTGCTTGCATTTGCACAGAGTATCTGTTATAATCCGAATTAGAATTCTAATTCACTGCTACGAGGGAGATTTGTTCTATGAGGGAACAGCAATTTTACCAGCTCCTGCTTGGCCTATCCGGTGTGCACAAGGAGTACTGTACGAGGCGCTTTTCCGCGCTCGGACTGACATCCGGACAACCGAAGGTGCTCTCCATTCTTTCCAAGCATGAAGGGCTCACGCAGAAGGAGCTTGCCCTGCAATGCCACGTAGAGCCGGCGACGATGACGGTGCTGCTTCGCAACATGGAGGCGGCCGGATTGATTGTCAAGGAACGAGTGGTGCTTGACGGCGGTAGATGGGCATTTGCCGTATACCCTTCGGACAAAGGACGTGTCTTAGCCGACAAGGTGCAACAGATTACCGAGGACGCCGAGCGCGCTTGCTTTTCCACCTTTTCAGCAGCTGAGCAGTCGAGACTGCTCTTAGAACTTCAACAGGTAAGAGACAACCTGATCACAACATTACATCAAGAGGTGAACACATGAAGACTAAGCTTTTACTCCTTGCCCTGATTAGCGTATTTTTGCTTGCAGGCTGCAACTCTAAAGAACAGGAGAAAGAACCTATGACTGAGCCTAC
Organism: Lachnospiraceae bacterium; assembly: GCA_045645665.1. GTDB lineage: Bacteria > Bacillota > Clostridia > Lachnospirales > Lachnospiraceae > ISDg. Next base: position 14,120 of record JAZRJF010000082.1, read on the forward strand.
ACCGACCACTGAGGTCACCCCTACCGAGGAAGCAACACCGACTCCTACGGAAACTCTTCCGAGCCCCACCCCGACTCCTTTCCCGGATATGTCCTTCAGCGAGACATTCCCCGGCATGTTCGGCGGTGTTCGTAGAGATCAGCTCGGTACCGTTCTTTCCATCGAGTATCCGACCTACGACTACTATCAGACGATGGAGCCGATTACGAAGCCCGCTTACGTATATTTGCCTTACGGCTATGACGAGTCCAAGCAGTACAACGTTCTTTACCTGATGCATGGTATCGGCGGTAACGAGCGCGAGTGGGGCATGACAAATGATGCTTCTAAGATTAAGTGCATCATGGATAACCTTGTTGCATTCGGCATTATCGAGCCCTTCATCGTTGTAACTCCGAACGGACGCTCCTACAAGGATTTTGCGAACACCGGCGGCGATATGAACTCCTTCTATTCCTTTGGACAGGAGCTTCGTAACGATTTGATTCCTTACATCGATGCAAACTTTGCAACCTACGCAGAATACTCCGAGGATGGTTATGATTTGACTGCAGCACGTGACCACCGCGCAATGGCAGGCCTTTCTATGGGCGGTATGCAGACGATCAACATCGGTCTTTGCGAGTGTCTCGACATCATGAGCTACTTTGGTGCATTTTCGGCAGCTCCTACGTCCTATGAGACGAACAAGATTGTAGACATCATCAACACGCAGTTCCCGGATGACGAGATTCACTATGTATACAGCCTTTGCGGTACTGAAGACTACATGGCTTTGGCAAGTGCATCCGCAGCTTTGGAGAACCTCGCAGGCGCAACAGATCGTGTCGTAGACGGCGAGAGCTTCACCTGGCAGACAGTGAAGGGTGTACACGATTTCCGCGTATGGAATCTCGGCTTCTTCAACTTCGCTCAGGTCGTATTTAAGTAAACAATACCTTCTCCTTAATAGACGGCATAACCGGGTTGTTCCCGGCTATGCCGTCATTTTTTGTCCCTATTTCATTGAACTATCCCGCAAATGCGGTATTCAGTAGCACCACTTCTGCCAGATACCTCTGACGGCGCTCCGGACGCAGTGCGTAATACTGAAATACAAACAGCTGCTCCATAATCTCCCGTACACTAGTCTTACCACAATTGCGAATGCTCCTTAGGTCTGTCCCACTTGCGACAGCCTCCACCACATCACCAACCGTGTTGTATCCGGCGCGTTTTAAGCTGTTAAATGCTCGTACTCCGAGCTCCAGTGCCTCGATTGACGTCTCCTCCATCGTGCGAGTCAGGTACATACGAAAGCGCAGTTTGCAGCCTCGTCGCTCCCTAACCGTCACTTCATCCATTGTCTCGAGAATTTCCTTCAGCGTTCGACCCTGTTCTTTGTTCATATTCGATTCCTCCGTATACATCCTTGATGACTTCCTTGACAGCATGGCAATGAAGCTCTACGATGTCTTCTCCACACGCCTTTTGAATCATCCTTATCAAATACGCAAGGTTCTCGACCGAATCAGACACCGCAACGATGTGCAAATGGTTCTCCTTTGCCGTACGGAACATTTGCCGAAGGTAGGCCGTCCGCGTAGCAATGTAGTTCAGCACTGCTTCAAACCTACCCGGCACAGTCACAATATCAATCAACAGCGTTGTTTCATTCGGTCGGCATATGTAGGTATTGTACCCGCGAATGATTCCCTCGCGCTCCAGCTTCAGCACTCGTTTCTTTGCCGCAACTCGCGACATACCGATGGCATCGCCCAGGTCTTGATAGCTCATGCGCGCATTTCCCTGCAGTAAATCGATAATCATCTCGTCTGTCTTGTCCATAAACCTCACTCCTTACCAGCGTCGACTCTGATGACTTGATTATACAAAACCGGCACTGCCATTGCAACAGTGCCGGTTACGAATCGAAACCACATATATTATTCTGCTTTTTGTGTAGAGGGCGATGTGTCGCAGGAAGCCGCGTCCAAATACCGATCGGACCAAAGCTGCGCCTCCACGTAGCCACGCCCGGTCGCGCGAAGAAAGGCTTCTACATCTCCTCCGCACTCATCAATACGACGCTTCAGTTCACTCAGCGAAAGCACTTCCAGATTGGGGTCCCGCTGATATCCGGAGCCGCTGTCGCCAATCGTAAAGCTGATATGGCTCGGAGACACCTCGCCAAGCGCCAGCTTCGTCTCAAAGCCGATTCCGAACCATTCCCGAAGGTAGTCGCTACTCTCCACTACAAACGAAAGCGGGTGCGTCTCCTCCGGCTCTCCACCCAGCTCGACAAATCGCGCATGCAAATACTCATCTTGCGCCAAACGAAGCGCATAATAGTTCTCAAAATCCGCAAACCGATAAAAGGCCATTGTCTCCGGATGTGCCTCTGCCATCTGACGTGCCAATGCAAATGCCTCAGACTTCGGCAAGCGCATGATGTTTTTCATCGGCACACAATCCGGATGGCAGTAGTTCACAAGTACTATTTGTTCAAATGTTCTCATGCTGTTCTTCCTCCCACGTAGCAACCGCGATTATTCCCGGTTACTCATTCTCTCATTGCTCTTTCAGCCACCGAAGCACCTCCGTCGCCACTTCTACCACAGACCTTCCATCTGTATCTAGTGTGTCGAACGCGGTTTCACCGATTGCATTGTGCGTACGGAAATACTCATTGTAGCCCACCGACCCCTCAATCCAATCTTCGTTATCGATTCCCCTTCCTTCTGTCATACGGCGGCGAAGCTCCACCTCGCTACAGGTGAGCGCCAGTACTCGAATCGAAGAGAAAAACCGTTTGTTATAAGTATGCGGAAGCTTATCGATATTGCCCGCCATCATCCAAACAACCGGTTTCCCGGACTGCATTATGTTCTTTGACAGACTAAACACCTGCTCAAGCCGCGCATAATCATCCTCCTCGGTACTATGAGGCATGATATTGTAAAACATATCAGCGTCTAGTACTACATAATCGGTAGTCAACTTCTGCAATGCCATGCCGGTCGTTGTCTTCCCAACACCGCTACAACCGGTTAAAATGTATACCGGCATTTTGTTATAACCCCAATGCGCTCCACACTTCGGACAAACGATTTCATCCCCACTGACCTCCTTATCCCACTCGTGGTTCGCACAGTTCGGACATATTGCAATCATAGTATTTCTCCTTCCGTTCTACGATGCTTCTATTATAGCAGATTCTTGTAGTACAGACACGAAAAACCTCCGCACAAAAAAACACCCTGCCACAGACCGTCCCGAAGACAGCTCTATGACAAGGTGTTTATTACTGCGCATTTTCCTTAAGCTTCGGCAAATGCATCCTCTTCATCGGCACGCGAATCAAAGCTCACGCTTTTTCCATACGTCAATGCCCGCAAACGGTCCCGGAATGACATCCACGCCGCGATGCTCTCCGAAATAGTCGGAATCGAACTGAATGAACGTTCCGTCCGCATTTTCAAAATACTGCTCCGGCTCAAATGCCTTGCCGAGAATCTCAGTATGAATCATTCTGCTCGTGAAATCGCCCAAGAAGTCGTATACGTTCGTATTGAGATAATACTTGCCGTCCTCTTCTACCAGCTCAACCTTGATATCCTCCGGCTTCGTCTCCACGGTCAATCCGTTCACTTCCTTCTTCCAAGCCTGTGCGCCGCCGAGGTACAGATTGCCCTCAGACCATACAGGAAGATGTCCGAAGTGGGCAGACTCCAAAGCGCTCATATTCGCAGGCTTGCTGAAATCAAACTGCGAGCTCCACTCTGCGAAGGTAGGATATTCGTCGAAGGTCCACGTACCTACGAGGCGATTTTCCGAAGAATAGCCGTCGTTGGAATCGTGGCGAACCATAACGTTCTTGTCCTGCCATTTCTGAACGAAAATGTTGTTATAGAAGCGGTCGTCACCATGAAGGAAGGTCATGAAGCCCATAACCTCCGTGCGGTGCGGAATGTGGTACGGAGTATATCTCCACGTCGTACCGCCGCCTACGTCCGTAAGCGCGCCACAGATCAAGTTATGTACCATCGCCACACCCTGCGTTGCAAAACGCACTGCCGCTTCGGAAAGCATAATGTTGTGATCGATGAGCGTCGGGCCGTGGCTTACCTCGATGAAAATGTCCTGAGACATCATACCGCCCGGCAATGCCTTTGCGAACTCCGGTCTCTGATTGTCATGCAACAGGTTTTGCGTCAATCTGGTGCCCTGAGCCTCCCAGTCACACCAAATGCCCATCGTACAATGATGGATATGATTACGACGCATAACAACGTCGATTGCAGCGTGCATCTTAATACCCGAAATCTCCGCGCCGCCGAGCTCCATCATGTTGTTGATATGGTGAATGTGATTGTCCTCGATGATGCTGAACACACCGCCCATACGGCCGATGATACCGCCCTGCTCGCAGTGATGGATGTTGTTTCTGCGAATGATGTGGCTACCGACCTTCTCCTTCAACCAACCGTGATACTGACCACGGCATACGGCGTCACGCTCCATCTGCGTAGGACTCTTTACGTACTTATACGTGAAATAATGATTGTTGTCGGGATCCAAATACTTGCCCAAGGAAATACCGGAGCATTTGCTGTTCGAGATGTCACAATCCTCGATGATCCAGCCCTTACTCCAGTGCGGTCCGATCATACCATCCTGAAATGCCGCCGGAGGTGCCCACGTAGTAGCCGCCTTATTGATGTTGAAGCCGCTCACCGTAATGTAGCTCACGCCCGTCTTCTCCGGGAAGAAGCACATACGTCTCACGTTAATCTCGACATTTTCCTCGTTCGGGTTCGCACCGCGGAAGTTCGCATAGAGCACGGTCTCGTCGTTCTCGGTGTCCTGCTCGGTGTACCATTTGAACACGGAGTCCTCCGGAACCCAGCTGTACTCATAAACCTCAGCCCGAATACACTCCTCCAGACTTTCCGCCTCATAGAGCGCCTTGTCGTTGAGATATACGCAGCCGGTATGCTTGTTCGCCTTAGCAAAATACCAGTCACCATACACATACGTCGTATACGGATTGTAATCGCCGAAAATGCTGTTCTTCACGCGACTTACCCACACGTCGCCCTCGTACTGCTCCCAGCCCTTTACCTGCTCCGCGCCGGTAATCACCGCACCAAGCGGCTCCACACTGCGATAAGTAATTCTCGCATCCTCGGTTCCCGCATTGATTGGATTTACGTACTCGCGGTAAATGCCCGGATATACGAGCACCTCGTCGCCCGGCTGAGCTACCTTTGCAGCCTCGTTGATGCGGCGAAACGGCATCTCCTTCGTACCGTTACCGTCACGTCCCGCATTTGCATTGACATAGATCTTCATTGTGTAACCCTCCTAAAACTATCGTTTCTGTCTGTACCTTATTCGCACAGTACCATTACGTCTATCAACATTTTATAATACGTCACACAGCATTGCAACCTTGACATCATGCACTATCTTGGGGAATCTGCGCGCATTTGTAGTATTGCATGGTATCTCTGTGAGTTGACTGATTACCTTACGTTTTGCAAG
>JAZRJF010000083.1:0-3257 GCA_045645665.1 Lachnospiraceae bacterium
TAATCGGTCTTCTTCGTCACCGAGCCGGTCACCTTGCCACCCAAGGACTCGATGTACGCCTTGAGCTGCTCGCGGTTGTCAAAATGCTCAACCGAACCGGTAATGACGAACGTCTTTCCGCTAATCGGCGATTCGCTCACCACCTCCACCGCGGTAAAATGCACCTCCGCCAGAAGTCGACCGATGACCTCGCGGTTGTGCTCCTCATTCATATACGCCACAAAGGTGCCCGCAATGACACCGCCGATGCCGTCAATCGTCAACAGCTCCTCTTCCTTCGCCTTGCAAATCGCATCGAAATCGTAGGAAAATGCCCGACAGATCAGCTTCGCATTTGCCAAGCCGATGTTCAAGATTCCGAGGCTGTAGAGGAAGTTCGGCATCGCCACCTCTCTCGCCTTTTCAATCGACGCCTGCAGGTTGTCAAAGGAGCGCTCACCAAAGCCGTCCATCATGACAAATCGCTCGCGGTACTGCTCAAGATGAAAGATGTCGTCGAGCTCCTTAATCATGCCCTGACCGATCAGCTTCTCAAGCGTCGCCTCCGAAAGTCCCTCGATGTTCATCGCATCGCGGCTGACAAAATGCGCGTACAGCTTAATCTTCTTCGCCATACACTCGGGGTTCGTACAAAACAGCGTCTTCGCCGCATTGACCGAACGCACCTCGGTAGCACCGCCGCACACCGGACACTCGGACGGAATCACGAGCTTACCGCTGCGCGTGTGATTTTCTGCGATCTGCGGAATGATCATATTCGCTTTGTATACTCCGATTTCATCGCCGATGCCGAGCTCAAGCTCCTCCATAATGCTCAGATTATGAACGCTCGCACGGCTCACGGTCGTGCCCTCCAGCTCAACCGGCTCAAAGATAGCAACCGGGTTAATCAATCCCGTTCTGGACGGGCTCCATTCAATCTCCAAAAGGCGCGTCGTGCGCACCTCATCGCGCCATTTGAACGCAATCGCATCCCTCGGAAATTTCGAGGTACGACCGAGGCTCTTGCCATACGCGATGTCGTCGAGCACAAGCACCAAACCGTCGGACGGGAAGTCGTTGTCGCCGACCTTCGCGGCAAATGCAGCCACTGCCTCGTGAATGCTGCGCGAATCGACCGCACACGTCTCCACGACATCAAAGCCCTGCTCGCGCAAAAAGGCAAACTGCTCCGTTCTCGTCGCAAAGCCGTCCGCACCGTCCATGCGAATCAAGGCAAATGCATATAAGTACACACTTCTCTTCGCCACAATCGAGCTGTCCAGCTGACGCACCGTACCGCTGCAAAGGTTGCGCGGGTTCTTATAACGGTCCTCTTCCTTCTCGATTCTGCGATTGATCTCATCGAAATCACTGTAGTGAATGATCGCCTCACCGCGCAAGATCAACTCGCCCGAAAACGCAATGCGAAGAGGGACGTTCTTGAACTGACGGACATTTGCCGTAATGACCTCGCCGACCTCACCATTGCCGCGCGTAACCGCCTTAACAAGCTCGCCGCCGCGATACGTCAGCACGATCGTCAGACCGTCCATCTTCCAAGAGAGCACGCCCTGCTTGTCACCAAGCCACGAAGCAAGCGCGTCGACGTCCTTCGTCTTATCGAGCGAAAGCATCGGCTCCTCGTGACGCTCCTTCACAAGCTCCGACTGCACCTCATAGCCCGGCCGAAGCGTCGGACTGTTCGGAAGCACCTGACCGAGCTCCTGCTCGAGCAAAAGCAGCTCGTCGTACAGACGATCGTACTCGAAATTGCTCATCAGCTCACGGTCTTCCTGTTCATATACATAAGCAGCGCGGTCCAAAAGCTCCACCAGCTCGCGCATTCGCTGCATCTTGTCCATAGAAACCTCCAAGGAAAGCTATTTGCGAAGGAGTCGGTACAACTCCTCGCGTTCGTATTTGGTCACATCGCGATACTTGCCATCCGGCAAATCCGAAAGCAAGATGTTCATCACGCGAATTCTCTTCAGGTACACCACGCGAAAACCGAGATACTCGCACATACGACGAATCTGGCGATTCATACCCTGAATGAGCACGATGCGGAACATCCTCTCGCCCATACGAACGATACGACACGGCGCCGTCATCTTCCCGAGAATCGGAACCCCCTTCTGCATCTGCTGCAGAAACTCCTCCGTAATCGGCTTGTCGACCTTCACGATGTATTCCTTCTCGTGATGCTCGCCCGCCTTCGAAATCTGGTTCGCAAGCTCACCGTCATTTGTCAGCAAAATGAGCCCACAAGACCCCTTATCCAGACGTCCGACCGTATAAATACGCTTCGGATATCCGATGAAATCGATAATGTTGTCCGGATTGCTGCGATCCGACGTGCACTCCACGCCCTTCGGCTTGTTAAATGCGAGGAGAATCTGCTCCTCCACCTTCTTCGCATCCTTGCCGCGCACAAGCACCTTCTGCCCCGGCAGCACCTTACTACCCGGCGTAGCAACCACACCGTCAATCGTCACATCCCCGGCCTCCACAAGGCGATCCGCCTCACGCCTCGAGCAAATGCCGGCCTCACTCATATATTTGTTAATCCGAACGCCCTCGTTCCCTGTATTCGCATCCATAGCACTACTCCGTTCCAAACATCATTTCAAAAACCAACTCAGACACCGCCCCGGCCAAATGCCCGGTCGAAAAGTCCATACGAAATCAGTATACCAAATCGCCGCCCGAAAGAAAACCCCCAAGCGCACGAAAATGCGGAAAATGTACTACCCACTCACACTTCCGCAATACGCAAAATGTACCAATCACATAAACTTGACAAATCTCATATAATCCGCTATAATACACATTGCAAAGAAACATCTGTACCCGGGCTTGTACCGGTTTCGACGGGGGTTTTAAAATTGCGGAAGCCATTCATGGGCTGGACCATGTAAATACCAGAAAACCTAAATATAAACGCAGATAACAATCTTGCAATCGCTGCCTAAGGGCAGCTGTCTGACCTAGAGCACCTACACTTTAGGACCCAGGCATCGACTATGTAGGAAACGACATACACTAAGCTTTGCGTGTATGGGCGTATTATGAAGCTACTAAAAGCAGTTGCCCGTTTATCGGCGCCTGCCGGAGGGAATGGGTCGCAAGACCACATAGGTAAACTGTAATGGGAGATGCTGCAATGGCGAGGCTTTCGGACAGGGGTTCGACTCCCCTCAGGTCCATTAGAAAGAGGCAGGGACGATACGAAAACGTATCGTCCCTGCCTCTTTCTAATGAACCTGAGAATTCTG
>JAZRJF010000084.1:0-2083 GCA_045645665.1 Lachnospiraceae bacterium
AACTTCAGTGATACGCTTGTTAGACTGCTGTTGCTTCTTTACCCAAGCGTACAGATATGCTGCAAACAAAAATGCGATTGCAGCAACCAGAATGGAAATACCATAAAAGAATTTGATGTCAGGCATACTATCCTCCAATAAATTTTTATTGGTGAAATAGTGCGAGGCTATGACCCCAAAAGCAAAAATAAAAGAGCTGCATAACGCGGCTCTGTCAAGATGCTTATAAATCGAGATAAACCGAAGCGCAAAACTCCGGTGACAGACTCCACCACTTATTTCGACCAAAAATGATGGTAGCACTCTAACGGGGCTCTGTCAAGGAAACGGAGCACTTCTTTACCGAATCTTAACCATGATTTTCGCGCCGATTCGATCAGCGTCTGCGAAACCATCCGATCGGCACAAAGAACACGGAAAATGCACTGAGCACGGCAATTGCCGTTCCGACTCCGATATACTCCGGATGCTCCGTCGGCTGACCAAGCGCGATCAGCACAAGACCAAAGGCAATCAGTAGCGAAACCGTCCCCATAAAGCGTCCCAACGTCTTAGCATTATAACGCCCTCTACGAGATTCCGGCACACGACGAAGGGCAAATATCATCGCATCACCCTGCCCATGAAAAAATATGACCGCCAGAAGCGCGAACGCAAATATCAATATCATCAAAACAATCTTCATCTCTATCGCGCTTTCGCGCCCCTCCTATCATAATTTCTTATCATCCTCACTCCGGGCTTCACTTCTTACAACACAAGACCACTCACGAGCATAAGCCCACACAAAGCGGCCAAAAGCGCCGGAATTCCGATTCGCAAGCCGTACGACACAAACTGCTTAAAGGAAAATGCGATATCCAAACGTTTCAGTATTGCCATCCACATGATGCCCGCCAACGCACCGATCGGAGTCAAATACGCCCCGAGATTCGAGCCGATGACCGACGCATACATCGCAAGCAAATTCGCTCCACCGCCATTCAACAACGAGGAGTACAACACACTCATGGGGATGTTGTTAATCACATTTGCCGCCAACGCCGACGAGATTCCGTACAGCCAAATCGGATGTCCGTTCGAAAGCACTCCCGCTATCTTGTCCGTCAGTCCGCAATATTCCATTGCCAGAACGAGACCGAACATCGCCAACACAAACGGTGCGAGCAACCAGGGCAGACGGTGAATGCTTCGAAACAGAAGTCTCGGTCCGCGCTTTTGTACCGCATTGACGATAACGGTGCACACAATCAAGCTCGCTGCCGTTCCTGCGGCAATCAGCCACATCGGCAATTGTATGTACGACGAGAACACCAAGAGAATCGTGCACACGCCCAAATGCACCAAACCGAGCACTACGGTGGGCCAATGTCGTATCTTTGTTGACTCTACTGATGTGGATATCTCTTTTTTCAGGGCCTTACGAAACAGCAGGCACACCATTGCATACACTGCAATCCCCGCAAAGATGGTCGGAAGCAGCATCACCTTGCAATACTCCAAAAAGCCGACTCCCGCTCCGGTTGCCAGGTAGATGTTCGTCGGATTACCGATGATGAACACCATACTGAAGGTATTTGCCGCCACAAACTCCGCCACCAAATACGGAATGGGACTGATCTTTGCCGCCTTTGAAAAATAACCGATGAAGGGCGTAAACGTCAGTACAACGATATCGTTGGATGTAAACACAGTCAATATCGAAACGGTAATGAACAACGAGCGCAGCAGCTTCTTCTGGTCCGTTCCCGCCCGATTCAGCGTGAGGCCGGCCAGATAGTGAAAGAACCCCGCCTCGTCCAAATATACGGACAAAAAGGTCATGGACAAAAATAGCACCAGAATCTTTATCGGGTTTACGGCGCTGTCCGCCATCAGTCCATTTAGAAAATGCCCGAACGGCAGTTTCCCACTTACCAAAAGCGCCAAACAACCGAACAGCGCTATGAACGGATACGTATCAAAATGCACTCCGCCTATTACCGCCTGCGGCTTCCACACAATCGCCACCATCATAATGAGACACGTCAGTCCGCAGATTACACCAACTGCTATCATATCGAATACGAAGCTCCAATCGATC
>JAZRJF010000085.1:0-20424 GCA_045645665.1 Lachnospiraceae bacterium
GCCGTTCTGTGACCCAAGGAGTTGTTTCATACATTTGTCTTCCTAAGACCGCTTGGCCTCCGACTTATTCTCCTGATCTGGAGGAGATCAAGCGCGTGGCTATAAGGGGAATCATTTTCATTGATGGAAAGCTACTGATGATTGAGAATAACTTCGGCGAGACCAAGCTTCCGGGCGGTGGAATGGATGACGGCGAAGACGATTACGAAGCATTGCTGCGAGAGGTAAAAGAAGAAACGGGCTATGATGTGATTCCGGAGTCGATTGTACCATTTGGTGAGATTGAGGAGAAGAGACTTTCGGTGTACGAGCCGATGATATGGCATCAGCTGAGTCGGTTGTATTTTTGCGATGTGTACCCGACAAAGGGCGAGTGCAGTTATACGGAGAATGAGAAGAAGCACGGCTTTAAGCAAGTGTTCTATACTTTGGAGGAAGCATTGGAGAAGAACAAAAGGATGCTTGAAAAAGAAGGCTTGCAGGCTTGGAATCAGCGTGAGTATAAGACGCTGTTGCTTATAAAGGATTATATTGAAAATGGACAGCCTATTCAGTAATGATGGGAAAATACAAGGCTCCGGGAATTGCCCCGGAGCCTATCCTTTTGTCGTGATTAGCTGTTCTTCACAACGATTCGTTCTACCATCTCGGCTACGTGCTCGCAGCTGTCACAGCATTTTTCAAGCAAATCGTACATCGTCGTCCATGTGAGGATTGTAATCGGGTCGGCGCCTTCCGTGTAAAGGCTACGAACGGCCGCGGAGTACAGGCGGTCACCCTCTTCCTCAAGCGTGTTGATCTCGATAATGCGCTCTCGCAGGACGGTCGATTTGCGGAAGTTCGGCAATTCCTCGAGCATTGCCGAGAGGGCGTTGCAGCAGGAGACGATTACGTCGACGAATCGTCCCGTATCTGCACGCAGGGAGGTAAGATTGAACATATAAGTGCGGAGCAGGACATCCTCGATGCAGTCGGTTACGACGTCGATTGTGTTGGCAAGCTCCACGATATCTTCGCGTTCGATCGGAGGGAGAAACTCTTTTGCGAGCTGCATGAGCATGTCGTTTTTGATGACATCGGCCGAATGCTCGATTTTGTGCATCTCCTCCAGGTTGGTGGGTAGCGTGTCCGGACAGAAATTCTCGCAGCAGGACTTTAAGTAGTGAGCGGCCTCATTTGCACAGGAAACCGCCTTGATAAATGTATCGAAATAATAATTCGTAGTCTTCTTAGCCATAAATGTTCTTCCTTTCTGTGTGGAATATGTAATTGGGTTTGCATCGGTTGTGGCCCGATACGGTCGCAGCGTGGCACGGAAAGCCACAGCGTGAGTCTAGAAAAGCCACATGAACAGTCTTGCCATTAGGAAACCGATTGCTCCGCAGCCGGGGAAGGTCAGCACCCACGTGAGTACCATCTCTCGAACGACACCCCAGTTCACACTCGAAAGTCTTCTGGCGGCTCCGACGCCCATGATGGCAACGGTTTTGGTGTGTGTTGTGGAGACCGGAATGCCTGTTACGGAGGAGAGAAGTAGGCAGCCTGCGCCGGCTAGGTCGGCAGCAAAGCCTTGGTAACGCTCCAGCTTAACCATGTCCATTCCGACGGACTTGATGATGCGGTAGCCTCCGATCGAAGTGCCGAGGGCCATGACGGCACTACAGAGTACCATTAGCCAAATCGGGATTTGGAAGGTGCTAACGTTAGCCTGTCCATTTGCAAGGAAAATGCCGAGCATGAATACGCCCATGAACTTCTGTCCGTCCTGCGCACCGTGCATAAATGCCATAGCTGCACCGCCGACAATCTGCCCGCTACGAAAGAAGCCTTGCGACTTTCGACGGTCCGTTCTGCGGAAGAGAAGCTCGATGCATTTGACTGTGAACCAGCCGAAACCGAAGCCGAGTACCGTAGATAAGCCTAAGCCGTAGACTACCTTGATCCACTCGCTGCCGTTAATACCGGAAAGGCTTCCGTGAAGTGCGATGGCAGCACCGGAAAGTCCGGCAATCAAAGCGTGACTTTCGCTGGTGGGAATTCCGAACCACCAAGCGGCGGTTGCCCATAGTACGATGGCGACGAGAGCTGCGCACAATGCGACCAGAGCCTCGCCGGAATTGCCGCCGAAGTCAACCATATTGTAGATGGTTGCGGCGACACTTGCGTTGACCAGTGTCATTACGAACACCCCGAGGAAGTTAAATGCGGCAGCCATTAATATCGCGGCTCGCGGTGAGATGGATTGCGAGGCGACGCAGGTCGCGATTGCATTCGGCGCATCGGTCCATCCGTTGACAAGTACCACGGCCAGCGTAAGCAATACCGTAATGGCGAGTACGGGATTGGAAGTGAACTGCGAAAGAAATTCGCTTAAAGTCATCGTCATAAGTACTCCTTTCCAAGCTGTATCACTTGAGAAAAATGTAAAACCCATGATTGCATTTTATCAGCTAAAATGACGTCGAATCAATCGTGAAGGGGTAAAGAGCTCGTTAAATCTATGTAAAAGAGTTGACAAAGCATATGGAAACTGGTACAATCAGCTCATTACATAAGTTATTAAAGGAGACAGATATACATCATGAGCGATGATGGAGACGGGAATACGAAACCTCCTTCGTATCACGCGCAAACGGTATTAGTGCATGGCTTGTACTTGCGAGAGTAAGTATAGGTTGTGTTTTTTTGTGCTTTTTTTGACTATTGAGAGTGCGTTTCCAGGGGGAAGCGTCGTTAGGAGGATAAAATTAAGATGAGCGATTCGATCGTGTTAATGATCCTGTTGCAGGTGCTGCTGATTGTGTTAAATGCAGTGTTTGCCTGTGCGGAGATTGCAGTGATTTCGATGAATGACAATAAGATGGCGAAGATGGCGTCGGAGGGCGATAAGAGAGCAAAGCGTCTTGTAAAGCTGACCGAGCAGCCGTCGCGTTTTTTGGCAACGATACAGGTGGCGATTACGCTGTCCGGATTTTTGGCCAGTGCATTTGCAGCGGAGAATTTTTCGGACCCGATTGTAAAGCTTCTTGTAAAGGTTGGGGTGCCGATTCCGGAGGCAACGCTTGATACACTCGTTGTCGTGTTGATTACGATTGTTCTTTCGTATTTTACGCTGGTGTTCGGTGAGCTTGTTCCGAAGCGTGTGGCAATGAAGCGCGCGGAGAAGCTTGCACTCGGAATGTCCGGCTTTATCGGCTTCATGGCGAAGGTGTTTTCACCGCTCGTATCTTTGCTGACCGGTTCTACAAACTTAATTCTTCGTATGATGGGCATTAACCCGGACGAAGAGGATGACGAGGTGAGCGAGGAAGAGATTCGTATGCTCGTTGACGTCGGTAGTGAAAAGGGAACGATTGATGACGATGAGCGTGAGTTCATTCAGAATGTATTCGAGTTCGATGACATTACGGCAGGTGATATCGCTACGCATAGAACCGAGGTAACGGCTCTTTATCTCGAGGAGTCGGAAGAGGAGTGGCGTAAGACTATTTACGAAAGCCGCCACACCTTATATCCGGTGTGTCAGGATTCTGCGGACGACGTGGTTGGCATCTTAGATGCGAAGGAATATTTCCGCCTTGAGGACCAGAGTCGCGAGAATGTAATGGAGAATGCCGTGATCCCCGCGTACTTTGTATTTGAAAATGTAAAGGCGGATGTCTTATTCCGTAACATGAAGCAGACCGGTAATCGTCTTGCGGTCGTTCTTGACGAGTACGGTGGATTGTGCGGTATCGTAACAATCAACGACTTGGTAGAGCAGTTGGTAGGCGATTTGGGCGACGACAATAAGGACAGCAAGGCAGAAGAACTGCTTGTGAAGCTGGACGATAGCACTTGGAAGGTAAATGGACGTGCTATGCTCGAGGATATGGAAGAGGAGCTCGGTGTGAAGCTGGAGGACGAAGAGCAGGATACGTTCAACGGATATGTATTCGGACTTTTGGAGACGGTACCCCAGGACGGAACGACCTTCGAGGTTGAGACGGAGGAGCTGTCGATTCACGTTACGGACATTCAGGAGCACCAGATCGGTGAGGCAATCGTGCGAATCAAAGAAAAGCCTGCAGCAGAGGAAGAATAGCGCGTTTGGCATTTGACGAAAAAATAAGGCCGTGGCAGAGAGTCTGCCATGGCCTTTTGTATGTCTGTTGTTTGTTCACTGCCGTGAACTCCGTCCGTTGTCGGCGTGAAGTCTTACAGTGCCTCGAGCTTTGCGTAAGCAGCTGCATCGCAAATGATGGTAACGTCCTGATGGAACTGAAGAATCGATGCCGGAACGCTCGGGGTGACAGGGCCTGCAAATGCCTTGCATACGATATCGGCCTTGTCTGCACCGCTGACAACCATTACGATCTTCTTTGCACGCATAATCGTGCCGATTCCCATCGTATATGCCTTTCTGGGCACATCGTCAATGGAAGCGAAGAAACGCTTGTTGGCCTGAATGGTGCTTTCCTGAAGGTCTACGCAGTGAGTAACCTTGCTGAAGTCTACGTCGGGCTCGTTGAAACCGATGTGTCCGTTGTGTCCGAGACCGAGCAGCTGAAGGTCTACGCCACCGAGAGACTGAATCAACGCCTCGTAACCGGAGCACTCTGCCTCTGCATCCGCAGCCATTCCGGAAGGAACGTGAGTTCTTGCTTTATCAATATTTACGTGATTAAACAGATTGTCGTTCATAAAATAGTAATAGCTCTGATCGTTTTCACGAGGGAGGCCAACGTATTCGTCAAGATTAACGGTAGTAATATCGGAAAAATCAATTTCTCCGGCCTCGTTCATGCGAATCAGTTCCTTGTAGGTTCCGATCGGTGACGAGCCGGTAGCCAAGCCGAGAATGCTGTTGGGCTTTGCAGTCATCTGCGCGGCAATCAGCTTTGCGGCTTCTTTACTCATAGCTTCGTAACTGTCAGTTTTAATTAAATTCATAGGGTACCCTCCTTGGTTGTGCCAAATATCATACGCACCCATACAGTATATAGTGGAAGGGTGCGCTCGAGCAAATGACAAAACTAAAAATGTTAATTAATGAAATAAAGTATAAGCCAAGAGCGGTCCGATGTCAAGATAAAATTGTGCTTTATTAAGCAGCCATTTTATTGTATACTGTCTAGAGAAAATGCGCGATGAGCGTGGGGAGAGGAGTATTATGAAGGCAGTTGTATTTGATATGGATGGCGTAATCTTCGACTCGGAACGACGAGTGCTGGAGTGCTGGGAGGAGATTGCGAACAACAATGGCTTCGAAGGAATCAACGAGGTGTTCCCTAAGTGCCTCGGCCTCAATCGAGAGAAGACGAGAGAGGTTATGCTGGCGTATTACGGGGAGGATTTTCCGTACGATGAGTTTCGGGTCGAGGCTTCTAAGCTGTTTCATGCGAGGTATGACGGAGGTCGGCTGCCGATGAAGCCGGGTGTCGTAGAGCTGCTGAGTTGGCTTAAGGAAAGTGGGATGCAGATTGCACTTGCGACGTCTACGCGAAGTGCCAGTGTCATGCCGGATTTGCGCGATGCGGGCATTTTACCGTACTTCGATGCGGTGGTGTGTGGCGATATGGTAGCAAACAGTAAGCCTGCGCCTGACAGTTTCCTTAAGGCCTGTGAGGAGCTCGGCGTGGAGCCTGCGGAGGCGTTTGCGGTAGAGGATTCCTTTAACGGAGTTCGGTCGGCTACCTGTGCGGGGTTGCGAACCATTATGGTGCCGGACATGAAGGAGCCGGACGATGAGATGAGAGCTTTGGCAGAGTGCGTGCTGCGCTCATTGCTTGAGGTAAAGCGCTATATAGAAGAGGATTTGCTGCGAGGCTGATGGCTGACGCGGCGAGAAAGGCGGAACATAGTATGAATAGGAGAACGATCGCAGCGCATCGAGAAGGAAGAATTGCCAAGAGCTTGCTGTTGGCTGTGCTTTGCGTTTTGCTCGGCATTCAGTTGCTCGGATGTGCGAAGGACAAGCCGGCTGGCGGAGAGGAGACTCAGAACGGCGAAACGACAGTTACCCAGACTCCCGGAGCTACGCAGACGCCTGAGGCTACACCGACTCCCGAGGCTACGCCGACGGAAGCACCTTCGGAGGAGGATTTGTACTGGCAGGAAGTACTCAAGGAGTTTGAGGGCGGACGTTATGATTTGACGGAAGCACTGACGACGGAAAGTCTTAAGAGCTTGTGTGAAGATTATTTTATGCTCGGTGTAGGCTTGACCGGTAGCGGTACGTCCAATGCGGCAGTTCGCTCGAAGGAATACATGGCCGTTACGAAGAAGCATTTTAACAGCGTGACGCTTACGAATCTGATGAAGCCGACGTATCTGCTCGATCAGGCTGCAAGTGCAAAGACCGAGGACGGAATGCCCGCGGTTACCTTCGGCGCAGTGGATGCAACACTTGCATGGTGCATGGAAAATGGTGTTTCGATGCGCGGACATACCCTTGTATGGCACACACAGACACCGGATTGGTTTTTCCGTGAGGGCTATCAGGCAAATGGTGCATACGTGGACCGTGAGACGATGATTGCTCGCTTGGATAGCTATATCAAACAGGTGTTGACATATTGTCAGGAGAACTATCCCGGAGTCATCTATTGCTGGGATGTTGTGAACGAGGCGGTAGACCCGACAATGGGCGATCCGAATAGTTTCTACAGATGTAGAACGCAGAACGACGGACAGCCCAACCCGTGGTATGTAACCGTCGGGGATGATTATGTAGAGCAGGCATTTACTTCGGCCAGACGCTATGCGGCAGAGGGTGTGAAGCTGTTCTACAACGACTTTAATACGTACGAGTCGTCTAAGAGAATGTACATCTATAACCTGTGCGAGCATTTGGCGGAAAAAGGCCTAATCGACGGTATCGGTATGCAGGGTTATTGGGGGATCGGCTACCCGGCACTGTCGGCAATCGAGTCGACGATTAAGACATTTGCTAAGCTTGGATTGGAGTTGCATATCACGGAGATGTCCATCAATGCGGACGAGGAAACTCCGGATGGCTTTGAGGACCAGGCGAGACGTTATGCGATGATATTCTTTACCCTTCAGGGATTGGACACCGAGGGTGGCGGCCCGGCAAACATTACTTCGGTAACGCTGTTCGGTCTAATGGATGACTATGTGTTCTACACAGACGATACGACGAACTCGAGATTGTTCGACGGAGGCTTCCGGCCGAAGCCTGCGTTCGACAGCATCCAGGCGATGCTCAAGTCCTTGTATCAAAAATAAAATGCAACGAAACGGAGATTTGTAATGGAGAAGATTTCACAGTGGATGAAGAAGCCTTGGGTACGAGTACTTGTGGCGATAGCGATTTTATTGATCCTTTCGGCTTGGACGAACTGGAGAGATAAGCAGCAGAGTGGAGGCGAAGCTTCGCCGACCCCGACGCAACAGGAACAACAGGACGAGAGCCTCTCGCCGACACCGGCTACGGACGATGAGACACCGACGCCGCAGCCTACCGACGAGCCGTCGAAGGACCCGACCGATGAGCCGACAAAGGCACCGACGAAGGAGCCTACAAAGGAGCCGACAAAGGCGCCCACGAAGAAGCCTACCAATACACCGACGGAAAAGCCGGATGTTTGGTATGAGTTCCGTTCGAAGTCGCAGCTTGATAGCCATTTTGAAAAGCACGGTCATGAGATGAATGCTTCCTCCGCACAGGAGTATCTTAAGATGGCGAATCAAGTCATTCAATCTGAGGATGCGCTGTACAAGCGGGAGAAGGAAGACAATGATCACATTTACTATCTCGTTAGCACGAATGAGTTTGTAGTGGTTTCACAGGATGGATACATTCGTACGTATTTCCTGCCCTCGGCCGGCTTGGATTATTTTAATCGTCAGTAGTCCTGCAGAGAGGTTGCGATTCCTTGTTTTTCATGCCTGCAGGTGTTGCAATATGTCGGATCCTATGCTAGAATATTCGAGTGTGGCTAGGGCGGAGATGAATGGTTTGGTGAAGGCCCTGAGATTCAAAGCGACGCAGTCGGAGGTTGTATGGCAGAGATTTATGTCCTGTTAACACGAACAAATTCGCTGTTTTCCCGGATAATTCATTTGGTGACGCGTTCGGAATATACGCATGCGTCTATCGGAATGAGACCGGATTGTACGGAGTTATATAGCTTTGCTCGTAAGTATACGAGATTGCCGTTGCCCGCGGGATTTGTACAGGAGAATGTGAATACCGGTATGCTTCGTCGATGCGAGAATGCACCATTTGCATTGTATCGTGCGACGGTATCGAAGCAGGTGTATGATCGTTTGGAAGAACGCTTCAGTCAGATGCTTGCCGAGAATCGCATGAAGTATAGTTTGTCCGGAACGCTGTATTGCTTTTTTCACATCAGAAGAAAGAAAAAAGACCGCTACTTTTGCTCGCAGTTTGTCGCTGAGGTGTTGCAGGAGGTGGGCGTAATCAAAGAGGTCAAGCATAGCTCTCTATACAAGCCATGCGACTTTAAAGATGCGAAGGAACTCACGCTCTGTTGTACAGGAGTGCTCGGCGAATTGCAGCGTCGTGAACTGTGCGGATGATGGCGTAGTAGGACAGAAAAGCAAGGAATACGACAGGAATATTCATAACTCGAAAGGATGAACCCGAGAGCCGAACGGTTTTCGGGTTTTTTGTCGCGGAAAATGCGAGATTACACTTTTCTGACATTGTAAAAAGAGATGAAGTGCGATATGATAATGAGGTGGCTTATCCGCGTAGTCAACGGACTGTAAAAGGATACATAAGCATACAGGCAAGGAGAGGTACGTAGCACATGGCTCAGAGAACGAAAAACGCTCAAAGGACGAAGGAAAAGCAAGGCGGAATGCAGCGCGTGCAGTGGATGTTTATTATTCCGATTGCCGTGGTGCTGGTGATGATCGTCATCTTGCTTCTTCCGCGCGGAGAAGAGGATTTGAAGTATCTCAGTGCGGAACATCAGGTTGTGACTCCGGCTCCGACTAAGACGCCTCGCGAATTGGCGTGGCAGCAGTTCGCAAATGCGGACAAGTCGGTCGTGGCTAACCTTGGCAACCGTGTGTTGGCATTTTCAAAGCAGAGCGGTATGCAACTTTCTGTTGTAGAGGACGACTATGTGCATCGAAAGGTATGTGTTCAGATAAGTGGACTTTCCGGCGAGAGCATCAGTACGGATAGCTTTAAGGGAGTGTTCGGTGAAAGCTACGTAGAAGGGCTTGATGCAATCAACGCAGCTGCCGGAGCTTCGCTGTTTGAGAATTGTACGGTGAGCTATGTAGCTGCGGACAACGGAACGAAGACAGCTATCCTATGGTTTGAAGAGTCGACCGTATACGAATGCCGAGTGGCGGAGGATTCGAGCTATTACTATCTGGATTGGTATCGCCCAAAGGAGCTGTACGACAAGATTGTGGTAGTGGATGCCGGTCACGGTGGTGAAGACCTCGGAGCGGTTGCGCCGGGCGGTAAGACCTATGAGAAGAGTGTGACACTTTCTTATCTCCTCGGAATCAAGGCACTTGCTGATGAACAGCAGGAGATTAAGTTTTATTATACGAGAACAACGGATGCGAATTGCTCGACGGACTACAGCGAGAGCTTAGAGCTCCGTACAGACCTGGTGGCTAATGTGGATGCGGATCTTTTTTTGAGCATTCATCTGAATTCCAATGAGCGTAAGAGCTATCACGGTACGGAGATGTATTATAACGAAACACAGGATAGTTGGACAGGCTTTAATTCGCGCGCATTTGCTGAGATATTGATGGGGAATGTGACGAATGCGCTCGGAACGGTTGAGAATGGTTACGGAGCGGCGGCAACGACGCTTTCTATGGTCAAATACGTCGATGTTCCGGTAACGCTTGCGGAGCTTTGCTACATCAGCAACGAGAGCGACCGAGCGTTGATTTTGGACGAGAGCAGGAAACGTGCGACGGAGGAGGCTTTGTTTGCTTCCGTTCAAGAGGCGTTTCGCATTATGGAAGCGGAAAAACAGTAGTGCGGAGCCGCGCGAACAGTCGCGTGAAATCGAAAAGCAGTAGAGTAACGATAGTTTGAACTGCTCGTGACGTATGAGATGTTACGTGGCAGCAGTGTAAGCGTATACAAAGGATGGGAGAACAATGTCCGTAAACAAGAAGAAAAAGAGAAAAAAGAAGCAAGAGATATTGCGATATATACAGGGCGCACTGTGGATTTTATTGCTCGTGGCAATTGCTACGTTGATCTTTGCTTGCGTGAAGCATTTTCGTGACAATGCAAATGAAACACCGGTAGGCGGTGAGATTAGTGAGGTGCCTACGCCGTCCGCAACAGAGGCACCGACATCGACGCCAACGGAAACGCCGACGCCTGTACCGACGGAGACGCCGACGCCTATGCCGACCGAGACGCCGACACCGATGCCGACAGAGACACCGACGCCGGAGCCGACGAAGGAGCCTGAGGGTGGAACGCCGAAGCCGACAAAAAAGCCGGCACAGCCTGTGGATCCGAATGCGCCGAAGAGAGTGGCATTTACCTTTGATGACGGTCCGATGAGCTCGTTAACATTAAAATTTGCGGCTAAGCTTGAAGAGTACGGCGGCCACGGAACTTGGTTTGTAATCGGAAATCGTATTAATGACGTGACCGGACCGCAGCTTACGACGTTGAGTCAAAACGGACATGAGGTTGCGATTCATGCGTATACTCACCAGCACATGTTCCATGAGTGCAGCGAAGAAACGTACCGCACAGAGCTGTCCAAGACGGACGCGGCAATCCGTAAGTATGTAGATAAACCGATTACGCTGATGCGCCCGGTAGGAGGAAGCATCACGAAGAGTCGTGTGTCGGAGTGTCCGTATGCGGTCATTCTATGGAATGTGGACTCCAATGACTGGCGTTACAAGCAACGCACGACGGAGTCGCAGCGAAAGGAAAATGTCGATAAGATCGTTAACAATGTGATGTCTGCCACAAAAGACGGCAGTATTATATTGCTGCACGAGATTTATGAGAATTCGTACGAAGCATTTTGCATTATTCTCGACCGACTTGCCGCGCAGGGCTATGAGTTTGTAACGGTGAGCGAGCTGTTGAACGACCCGACGCCCGGGTACAAATATTATAACAGATAAAATTCGGCCTGTTTTTGGGCTAAATGCAATTAAATCAGTCAGAAAAATATAGAGTAACAGATAAGCCACCGGCGCGGGAAATCCTGAGCAGCCCAATGCATTTTAGTATTTTTTGTGCTATAATAAGAGTGTGTTTATCTGTTGCTTTTATTTTGGAACGCACGAGGAAGAGTAATCCCGCACGGTAACGTGTTCGGGAGGTGGTCAGGGATCGCCCTGCCGGAGGAGAGAATATGAAAAAACAAAGAAAAGTAATCGGTATTATGATGTCGGATCCGGATCATGATTTCGCAAGACAGACTGTCGAGCTGATGCAAGAAGAGCTGTTGCGACTCAACATGAATGTCGTGAACTTTGTAACACTGTGCAAGGGTGGAATGAACAAGAGCTTTGCTCAGGCAGAGTGCTCGGTGTATGAAGCGATGAATCTGGATATGCTGGACGGTATTATCTTGTGCTACAACACGTTTAATATGCCCAAACAGCAAAATGAGTGGTTGCAGAAGCTGAAGGAGCATTTTCATAAGCCGATAGTGAGTGTCGATGGAGTGGCTCCCGGATATGACTCTGTACGCTTCAGCGAGTCGCAGGGAATGGATAAGCTTGTGACGCATTTGGCTCAGGTTCACGGCAAGCAACGCTTGGAATTTG
The DNA here is from genome assembly GCA_045645665.1 of Lachnospiraceae bacterium. Lineage (GTDB taxonomy): Bacteria > Bacillota > Clostridia > Lachnospirales > Lachnospiraceae > ISDg. The sequence continues at coordinate 11,761 of JAZRJF010000085.1, forward strand.
TTTCGGTGGCGGGAGAGCGCAGAAGTGAATACCACGAGACGCTGGAGAGATTGTTCTTGGATGCACTCGAAAAGTATCAATTGCCTGTGACGGACCATAGCGTTCATTATGAGGTGGATTGGATTGAATATGCCGACACACTCGTACAGGATATGCTGGTTCAGGAGGGAGGAGTCCCCGAGGCAATCTTGTGTATTTCCAACGAGCTGGCGGTTGCGATGGTCGCAGCGCTGGAAAAGGTGGGAGTGCATGTGCCTACGGATGTCATTGTAACTGGATATAACGAGGATCTTGGTTCAATCAATCAATATTCGGTAGTTACTACGGTGCGCCGTAATCCGCGTGTCATGGCTGTAAATGCGGTACGTACGCTTTGCAATAAACTCGAGGGTATGGAGGAGCTGGAGCTGCTTGAGGATGAGGATAGCTGCGAGCTGATTCTCGGTGACACTTGCGGTTGTACGTCTTTGAGCTTAGGTGGATATGCGCGCAAGAGAGTAGAACGATTGATAGACGACTATTCCAGTTTTGATTCGCCGTATAACTATATGGCGGAGGAATTGGCGAATTCGACCGATATGTTCGACTGTCTTTGGACGTTGAACTATTATACAAAGTTTTTGGGTGATTTCGAGGCTTTCTATCTGTGCTTGAATGAAACCGTCATGCATCAAAAGGAGATGGTAACGCATCTTTCCGACAACATGATCGTTGCACTGCGAAATGAGGGAAGTCGCGGAAGTGAAGTGTCGCCTACACGTTTCTTTAACCGCAGATTGATCATTCCCGCATTGTCTGCGCCGAGCGAATATCCGCGCGTGTTCTATGTTGCAAGCGTGCATTTTGTTGAGCGTGTTTTTGGTTATGCGGTGCTTACTTACGGCAATTCCTCACGCAGATATGAAAAGCATTTCGGCGCATGGTTGAGAAAGCTTGCTACTGCACTTGAGGTTCAAAGACGTATGTTGATCTTCCAGGATGCAGCTATTGAGACGAAGAACAGGGATTCCGTAACGGGCCTGTACAACTACATGGGCTGTGTGGGAGCGTTGAAGGAGCAGTACGAGCAGTATGTGGACAAGGAAATTATGCTACGCGCGATTTCGTTGGACATTACGCATTTTTCTGAATTGAATGATGAATTCGGTCGTGAGGTCGGTAACGATGTGCTGGTTGCAATGAGCAATATTTTGAGCGAGGCTTCAAATGAACAGGATATATGCGCTCGTGTCGGCAATGACGAATTCCTTATCGCAGGCTTCTATGAAGACGACAGTGATGTTGGCAACTTTATGACCGAGGTGCATAAGCTTCTGCGCGAATACAATGTGTCCAATGAGGCGGGAGTTTCGCTGGATATCGTATACGCTAAGGAAATCGAAACAATCAAGGATCCAAGCGAAATTACGGCGGTTCTGAGCGAAGCATCGGGATTGAAGAGAAATATTAAGCAGAAGAAGTATGACGCGGAGTTGGCCGAAGATGATTACGATGAAGCAGAGCGTAGAGAGGTTCTTCGCATGCTGGATGACAATTTGCTCGAATATCATATGCAGCCGATTGTCAGTGCAAAGACCGGTGACATCTACTCTTATGAGGCGTTGATGCGTTCCGGAACAGAGAGAAAGATTTCACCGCTTGCGATTATTAAACATGCAGAGGCAGTGGGACGTCTGTATGACGTGGAGAAGCTGACGTTCTTCAACGTAATGCAGAAGATGAAGGAACGCGAGCAGATGTTCCATACGCGTAAGCTCTTTATTAATAGTATTCCGAAGCTTCCGCTGACGGAAAAGGATTTTGATAAGCTTGTGCTTCGCTATGGATCGCTCATGAACAATATGGTAGTAGAGTTCACGGAGCAGACCGAGGCGAACAAGAAGCAGATTGAGCAGATTAAGGAACGTAGCCGTCGTGTCGGCTTCCGTATGGCAATTGATGATTACGGCTCCGGTTATTCAAATGTTTCGAATCTCCTTACATACATGCCCGATTACGTAAAGATTGACCGTAGTCTGGTCTCCGGCATCGAGGATGATCAAAAGAAACAGTACTTTGTAACGAATATTATCGAGTTCGCACATGAGAACGGCATTTTCGCTTTGGCAGAGGGCGTTGAGACAAGAGGCGAGTTGAATACGGTAATTCGACTTGGCGTGGACTTGTTGCAGGGTTATTATCTGGCTAAGCCGCAGCCGAGACTCATTGATGCCATCGATTCCGATGTGCGTGACGAGATTATCGCCCTGAACTTGAAGAACCTTGAGGTTCGTCAGCGTAAGGTCTACCAGGTAGAATCCGAAGCGGAAGTTATGCTGATGACGCTTGTGATGGAAGGCTATACGGAGATTATGGCATCCCATCCGGAGATGACGCTTGTCGGCAATCCGAAGATGCAGGCGGATATCGTGCTACATGTTCCGGATAATACAACCTGTCGCATTAACCTCCGTAAGGTGCGCTTGACCCCGTTCAAGGGCAGACCGTGTATCGAGATCGGTAACAGCTGTAATGTAACGCTTGTGATTGACGGTGTGGTACAGCTTGAGAAGATGGGAATTCGAGTTCCCGAGAGCTCTTCGCTTACAATCGAAGGTGATGGTAAGCTCGTTGTCGAAGCGGATGGTGACCATTCTTACGCAATCGGTGGAGATAGCTCTCAGACATTTGGCCGTATTGCCGTTAACATGGATGGCGAGATGCGACTGACGTTGGACGGAGCGGATTGTATCGGCATCGGTGGAGGCTATGCCGGCAAGAATCTCGACGTTCAAATTGACAAGTGCAAGAATTTGTACGTCTACATGACCGGAGAGATGGCGGTTGGAATCGGAACTTGTTTCAGTGATTCTAGGGTGAGCATCTCCGAGGCACGTGTAAAGATTGAAATCAATTCGCAGAGAGGAATCGGAATCGGTTCCGTTTCCGGTCGTTCCTTTGTCACGATGAAGCAGACAAAGTTCTCGAATGTGTCGTCGGGTGATGGTCAGACGGCAATCGGAACGCTGATGGATAACGATACGAAGATTGTCATTGACGACTGTGATCTTCAGATTGAGCAGAAAGCGAAGACTTGTGCTGCGGTTGGTTGTCGATACGGAAGAGCCGATGTTCGAATCTGCGAGTCGCTGTTTAATTATCGCGTAGAAGGTGCAAAGGTAACCGGAATCGGTTCGGAGACTTTGACGGGACGCGGTCATTTTGAGACTACAGACTTCTACTTTGCTATCGCTTCCGCTAACGGCAAAGAACTCGGTTATGAGCCTGAGGACATGAGCTTCCTTCGTTGTACGACGAATTGGTAAATGCATGGCTGTAATCTCGTGTCGATGATGAGCTCGTCATTGTAAGGCAAACGTTTGCTGTAGCAATCGGTTTGTGAAGAAGAAAAGAAGCTTGGCAAGAATTCTTGCTTGAAAAATGCAGTGCTGTCGTGGTATGATGGCACTGCATTTTGTTGTACCGAGAGGCGCGGTCGACAGGTGCAATTTGTAACAATAGAATACGCATTCAGGTGTCCTGAAAGGGTAATTGACTTGCAAAGCAACCTGCGAGCAATGCCCTTGGTCAGGGTGAAAAGGGAAACGGGTGAAAATCCCGTACGATCTCGTCGCTGTGTGAGAGGAGCAGACATCAGCCGAAAGGCACCACTGGGAAACCGGGAAGGGGATGTTGTGCGTTGATACTTGAGTCAGAAGACCTGCCTGTTTGTGAGCATGCAAAACCACGAGGACTTGGAGGAGCAAGAGATGAAGGAATTCATTCAGAAAAACAAAAAAGGACTAATTGGATTAGTCGCGCTCATTGTAGCAATCGCAGTACTAAGTGTACTGTACACTAAATTGTCCGACAAACCGGACGACGGGGAGAAGGCGAGTCCGACTCCCACAATTACCGTAGCGGAGACGCCGGGCGGCGTAGACGGCTCGGACGGAGCACCGAATTCGGGCGATAATCAGACGGACGGAAAGCCTACCGATGCGGTTGATTCGCCGACACCTACCCCGCAGCCGGCCGGAAGTAAGCAGATTACGGTGAAGGTTGTGGACAAGGACGGCAACGTGACGGAATACGTGCATTTTACCGATCAGGACTATCTGAGAAAAGCGTCAGAAGAAATCGAAGGCCTTACGATTACCGGACAGGAATCGATGTACGGCCTGATGATTGAAACAATCAACGGAATTACCGCTATTTATGAGAAGGACGGTGCATACTGGTCCATCGAAGTGAACGGTGAGTACGGAATGCACGGAATCGATGAACAGCCGGTCGCTGACGGAGATGTCTTCGCATTTGTATATACGCCTGCGTAAGAGGTGCGAAGCGATGTCGACAAATAAGAGAATTGAGAACATAGCATTGATCGGAGTTATGGTGGCGATGCTGGAGGCAGGAAAGGTTGCAATGGAATTTCTGCCGAACATCGAGGTCGTTAGCCTGTTTCTGATGCTGTTCGCGGCATGGTTTGGAGCAAAAGCCTTCTGGGCAGCCATTGTGTTTGTACTTGTAGAATGCTTGAGGTATTCCTTTGGCATATGGACTGTCATGTATATCTATATATGGCCGCTTTTGGTTGCGCTGGCGCTACTGTTTCGAAAGAGGCGAACTGTCATCACGTATGCGGTGATATCCGGAGCATTTGGCTTGTGCTTCGGAGCATTTTGCAGCATACCGTATATCGTCACAAGTGGTGTGGAAACTGCGGTGGCGTGGTGGATTCAGGGGATTCCGTGGGACATCACGCACTGCGTGGCAAATGTGGTGCTGATGTTGGTGTTGTACGAGCCGCTGAATCGTGCTATGATGGCAATAAAGAAACGATACAATATGGCTTGATGCCGAAGAGATACGAAAGAAAGGATGGGGTTTATGAAGCTACGAGTGATCATGCTTTTGTTGTTGGTGCTTGCCTTGTGCGGATGTAGCGATAAGGGAGAGGAATACAACAAGGTCGGCGAATACCCGGAAAAGGACAATACGGTCATTCCGGGCGATGGCTTTGCCGGAATCGAGGATCTTGAAGATGTCGGAGTTATCATGCCGGGCAATTCGGATTCTTCGCCTACACCGACTCCGGAGATTCCGTCGCGCACTTACATCGTTGCAATCGATGCGGGACATGGTGGTGCATGGCCCGGTGCGGAGTACGATGGTCGCGTAGAGAAGAAGGAAAACCTCAAACTCGCAAAGCTTCTGAAAGAGGAGCTCGAGAGCAACTATGAGAACATCACGGTATACATGACGCGTGAGGATGATACGACGCATTCGAGTGATTTGGCGGAGGATTTGAAGCTTCGCGTAGAGCGTGCGAAGGAGGCGGGAGCCGACATCTATGTCAGCGTGCATTTTAACAGCTCGGTAGAGCATGACACGCATGGTGCCATGGTGTGTATCTCGAAGCAACCGAACGTAACGGAGGCCTCGGAGCTGCTCGCGAATTGTATCTTGAATCGTTTGGAGACCTTGGGTCTTAAGAACAACGGACCGTACAAGCGTAACAGCACCGATACGTACGACGATAAGGGTGAGACGGTGGATTACTATGCCGTGAATCGACATGGTGCCAACAATGACTTGCCCGCCATCATCGTGGAAGGCTGCTATATGGACCACGCAACGGACATCCCGTTCATGAAGGACGATGCAGCATTGCAGCGTTTGGCTGAGGCTGAGGCTAAGGGAATTGCAGAATATCTATTTAACTATTGCGAATAAGAACAAAAAGATAACGGAGGCTCGGTCTTAGTACCAGCCTCCGTTAAATCCTATTATCTGACCTGTCAGGTAGCTCGGAGCCTTCAGTAGCAGTGCTACCAAATCCGCAAGCTCCTCGGGTGTCGTCATCCGACCTGCGGGAATGTCTTCGCATATTGCAGCAATGTCCTCTTCGGAAAATGCTGCATTCATCCGCGTGTTAACCATGCCGGGAGCCACTGCATTTACCGCAATGCCGCTGGGCGCCAGCTCCTTTGCAAGGGCCTTCGTCAGAGAGTCGATAGCACCCTTTGTTGCGGAGTAGGCCGCCTCGCAGGAAGCGCCACGTGTGCCCCATACGGAGGAGACGAACAGGATGTGTCCGCTCTTGTTGTGCACGAGGTGAGGCGTGAGATGCTTGGCACATAAGTAGGCAGAGGTCACATTGCTGTCGACAAGGTGAGTCCACTGTGCATAAGTTAAGTCGGAGAGAAGACCGACCTCGGAACAGCCGGCGGCATGCACAAGGTAATCGATGCGTCCGAATGTGCGAATGGCTTCGCTGATCATATTGTCGACAAATGCTTCGTCACTCAAATTGCCCAAAAAGGTAATGCAATCCGCACCGAGTGCGGTACACTGCTCTGCAACGGCTTGCAGGCGATCGGCGCCGCGATTGCCGAGTAGAACGAGAGAATGGCCTTCCTTTGCAAGTCGCAAAGAGATGCCTGCGCCGATGTCACCACTGGCACCGGTAATGATCGATACGTGTTTCATGTGCTTCTCCAATCCGAAATGATTGATTTTCTTACATATGCTACAGTGTAGCAGATGCGCGAGCCAAATGCAAGGTTGCGTCGAAGTTGATTTGAAAGAGAAAAGTGGGTATAATAATGAGGATGCTTAGTATTTGGAGGTCCATTCATGAAGAAAGCGGTCAATTTGGTTCGACTTATGATCGGTGCGGCGCTTATGGCAGCAGCTGTGAATTGCATTTTTGCTCCTATGCAGATGGTAGTAGGCGGCGTGACGGGTCTTGGTATTACGGCCAATCGTGTGTTGTCGCAGATAGAGTTTCGAGAGTTTCCGATTTGGGTGTACAACTTAGTGCTCAACGTGCCACTGTTGATTTGGGCATGGAGAAGCAAAGGCCTCTCGTTTGTCGGAAAGACGCTTGTAGGAGTAGGCTTTCACACATTGTTTTTGTGGTTGATCCCGGAGAAAGCCATCCTGGATGAGGACTATCTGTTGTCCGCAATTGTCGGCGGAGCGGTGGGTGGACTCGGAGTCGGCTATGTATTTCGCGCAGGAGGGTCGACCGGCGGTAGTGACTTGCTCAGCGCATTGCTCGCAAAGCGTCGGCCAAATGCGGCACCGGAGATATTAATGTGGATTGACGGCGCGATTGTTGCAATCGGTTGCATCGTGTTCGGTATCAACCGTGCGCTGTACGCGGTCTTGGCGGTGTTTGTTATTACGCAAGTATCGGATCGTGTTTTGGAAGGCTTCTGTTTTGCGAAGACGGTGTTTATCGTAACGGACAAGCCCGAGAAGATTTCGCAGGCGGTATTGTCTCAGGTGCAGCGAGGCGTATCCGCATGGAAGGTGCAAGGAATGTATACCGGCACGGAGAAGACGCTGTTGATGTGCGTTGTGGCCAAACGAGAGCTCGGAAAGCTGCAGGAGGTTATTACGGATAACGATAGCGAGGCGTTTGTGATGATTCAAAACTCCAGTAAAGCTATGGGAAAAGGTTTTATTCAAATTGACCAGTAAATGAGCTGTATTTTGGGCAAAACGTACGAAAGAATATATTTCGCGAGCTCGCCTATACAAATTAGACAAAAGTAGAAAAGTGAATTTGTACATTTGCGACATAGTATTTTCGCTTGAAGTGTTGTATGATAGCATCGTGTCGAGATGTGTTGTGTGATACATCTCTTTTGCAAAAAGTGACAAGAAAGCAGGAGGCATTATTATGGCAAGTTTGAAACTAGTCAACATTAACAAGACATATCCTAATGGGTTTGTTGCAGTTAAGAACTTCAACCTTGATATTAAGGACAAGGAATTCATCATCTTCGTAGGACCTTCCGGATGTGGTAAGTCTACGACTCTTCGTATGATCGCAGGTCTTGAGGAGATTACCGGTGGTGAACTTTACATCGGCGACAAGTTGATGAATGACGTTGAGCCGAAGGATAGAGATATCGCGATGGTATTCCAGAACTACGCTTTGTATCCGCATATGTCTGTTTATGATAACATGGCATTCGGTCTTAAGCTGAGAAAGGTTCCGAAGGATCAGATCGAGAAGCTCGTTAACGAGGCAGCTAGAATTCTTGGTATCGAGCAGTTGCTTGATCGTAAGCCGAAGGCTCTCTCCGGTGGTCAGAGACAGCGTGTTGCCATGGGTCGTGCAATCGTTCGTAATCCTAAGGTATTCCTTATGGACGAGCCGCTTTCCAACTTGGATGCTAAGCTCCGTGTTCAGATGCGTATCGAGATCTCCAAGATTCATCAGAGACTTGAGGCTACCATCATTTACGTAACACATGACCAGACAGAGGCTATGACTCTCGGTACGAGAATCGTAGTTATGAAGGACGGTGTTATCCAGCAGGTAGATACTCCTCAGAATCTCTACGACAAGCCGAACAACCTTTTCGTAGCAGGCTTCATGGGATCTCCTCAGATGAACTTTATCGAGTCTGTTGTTGAAGTTAACGGTAGCGATGTATACCTTGTATTCGGTTCCAACAAGATTAAGGTTCCGGAAGCAAGAGCTAAGAAGCTTATCGATGGTGGTTACGAGGAGAAGGAAGTTATTCTTGGTATCCGTCCTGAGGATATTAAGGATGACGCTGACTTCATCGTTGCTCATCCGGAGTCTTCTTTCGCAGCAACCGTTCGTGTATACGAGCTCCTTGGTGCAGAAGTATTCCTGTACTTCTCCGTAGATGATTA
>JAZRJF010000086.1:0-4656 GCA_045645665.1 Lachnospiraceae bacterium
GCAAGACCCGCTCCCGTAACGAAAATGAGTCCAAGGAAGATCTCAATCACACACAGTGACAATGTAGTCTTCCCCTTGTTCAGCTTGAACTTATCCGAAATTGCCGTGGACACGCCCTCTACAATCGAGAAAAGCGAATCGATTGCAAGTGTGATCAAGCAGAAATAGAAGACGTAAGCAAACAGAGCATTTAGCCAAGGAAGCGACGACAGCTTGACAATTGCCTGCGGGTAGATGATAAATGCCGTACTGATTCCGGACGTACTCATGTTATCGAGCATGCCAACGCCGGCCATCGTCGTAAACATAACCACGCCTGCGATGACACTAATCAACATATCCGCTACCGCAATGATAATACTGTCTACCGCAATGTTGGACTTACGATCCAAGAACGAACCGTACGCCACCATGATTGCCATAGCAACAGACAGGGAATAGAACACCTGACCGATCGCATCAACCCACAGAGTAGAGTCCTTCAGTGCGCCCCAGTCCGGAACGAACAATCTAGCCAAGCCGTCAAGTGCTCCGTCCATTGTGAAACCGCGGATTGCCAGAATCACAAGGCAGACGAGCGGCAACGCAACCGTGTACTTTACAACCTTGCCAACACTGGTAGTTCCTTTACGAATGCAAAGGTAGCATGCAATCCAAGCAATCAAAAGACAGCCCAGTACGGACCATGCAATCGTGCCGTAGCCGGAGGTCGTTCCGGTTGTCTTAATCAAATTCATCCACAGATTCTTCGCAGACTCTGTGTCGCCTGTAAATGCTGCAAACTTGTGGCTGCATAAGAACATGAGAATTACCCATGCAAATACAACCGCATAATAAACAGAAATGAAAAAGCCATTTGCCGTTGCAATCCAACCAATCGGCTCAGCCTTCTTATTGATGGTACGCATAGCACCGGGCGTTCCCTGACGGGTACGACGACCGATTGCAATCTCCATCATCAGCATCGGAAGGCCGATGATTACCATAGCGAGCAAATACACAAACAAAAATGCTCCGCCACCGTGCTTAGCAGCTAAACCGGGGAAGCGCCATGCATTTCCCAAACCAACGGCGGATCCGATTGCCGCCAAGATAAATGTAGAACGAGATGACCATTTTTCACGCATAAATTATGTACTTCCTATCGTAATATTTTGTCCATTGTAACACATCCGAAGCGCTTTCGCAACGGGGCAAGGCACTGCGTATTAATCCTTGGTTTTTCACCGGAATTGTGGTATAATTAATGTAGTAAATTTGATTTAGGAGGGCAGTATGGCACTTGAAAACAAATTAGGTCTTACCAATTCCGCCGACCTTGCTCGCGAAGAAGAACGCATTAGCAAGAAACATGCCATTGCGCTTTTCGAGACCGGCATGCTTGATCAGCTTGTCCCGGGAACCTTTTCTGCCCTGAAAACAATTCATAAGCAACTTTTCGATGAGATCTATGACTTTGCCGGCACACTTCGAACAGTGAATATTTCGAAAGGCAACTTTCGTTTTGCTCCCGTGATGTATCTCGAAGCAGCGCTTGAAAACATCGATAAGATGCCTCAATCTACGTTCGATGAGATTGTCGAAAAATATGTCGAGATGAATATCGCCCATCCATTCCGCGAGGGCAATGGACGGAGTGCTCGCATTTGGCTTGATCTGATGTTCAAGGCTGAGCTTCACAAGGTTGTCGACTGGAGCAAGATTGAAAAAGAAGATTATTTGCTTGCCATGGAGCGCAGCCCCATTCGAGACATCGAGATTAAGCACATCCTAAAAGCTGCACTAACCGACGACATCCATAGCCGTGAGGTCTTCATGAAAGGAATCGACCACAGCTACTATTACGAAGGCTATACCACCTATAAAGCCGACGAATTATAATCTTAATGTTATTCAAAGTATGACAAACATAAAAGCACCCTCCGGACTCATCGACCGAAGGGTGCTATATTTAATATCATGCAAGGTCTATCACGCCAAGCTTATCTCGTAAACTGCGAGATGAACTTCCATGCCTGCTCGTTCGTATGCTGTCTGCACTCATGTACCTGATCCTTGACGCTTGCAAATGCCGTGCGGCACACGCCGTCCTCGCTGTCAAAGTAGTGAATGGTCAGGTCGTCGTTTCTGCCATCGTCATGAAGCGTCTCCACACGATCGCCGGAAATGCCCCAAACAGGATCCTCCCAGTTGTCCTTGTCTTCAAACTTCACGTCGAACTTCGCCTTCAGACGATTCACTTCCGCCGCATACTGAATTCTCTCAAGACCGGACTCAGCCTGGAAAGGCAACTCGGGCACATGAGACTTCATTCCGCCGGAATAGAACATCGGAACGGGAACCGTCATGTTCAATTCGCCATTGCCGGACTGACTCAAAGGATTGTTGCGGATAGGGAACAATGCACTTGCAGGCGCAAGTCCTGCGAAGACAGAAGGATACTCCTCAAACATATTCCACGTCTTGCCGCTTCCCATGGAAAATCCGGTTGCGTAGATACGACGCTCATCAATATTGTAACGCTTCTTCAGCTCCTCAATCACCTCAATGGCCTCAGTAGCCGTTACGTCCTGGTGATTGTCAATGGCAACGTACAAAAATCCGTACTTGTGCGCAACGGCATACCAGCCGGACACAAATGTCAAGAACATAGAGGAATCGCCGCCACCGTGGAAGCCCATCAACAAAGGAGCCGGTCCATTGGCAAATGCATCGTTGTTGTAATATGCGAAATAGCCAACCTTATGCTCTTCGGAATCCTTGAAGATACCTCTGTTATCCGGAGAAGTCTTCACTACAACGGTGCCGGCCTCTTCCGTCATATCCATAGCTTCAAAATCAGGCTCAATCTCCATGTTGCCGCACCACATCTTGAACTTGCGGACAAATGCCTTGAAATCCGCACGGTAGTCAGCCTCTGCCTTCACCAAGAGATTCTCACAGCCCTGCAATGCAGCATTTACCTCATCGGAGTTGCCGACACTCAGGATACCGATGTCCTTGCGCTCCGGCGCAGGCACAACACTCAGTCTCTCCATGGAGCACATAGCAGGCGTAATCTCGCCGGGGCCCCAAAGATACTCGCCGTGAAGCGTCTTCAACAGATTCTTTGCAACGTAATCCGCAGACTCGCCGTAGCTGTAGATGTCAGCTCTGAAAATCGCGCCTCTTACGTAATAGCCCTTAAACTGACGTGTGAAAAAGTCCGTGATTCCGACAATTCCGTCAGAATAATAGGGATTCATCTTCACCTCCGCAATCACAGAAGCGTACAGCTCCTCGGTTGCGTTCTTCCAACCACCTTCATTGGTCGGATATACGAACAAGACACTCGAATCCACTGCCGACGCGATGTCCGCCAATCCATTCGCATTTGCGAATGCAATCGCTTCCTCCATGCTCTGTCTGTTCTCTTCGAACACCAACAAAAGCGGAGCGCGGAACGAATAGTTATTCGCCTGGCCGTCCACGTCATTTGCGGGTACGTATGTCTTGAGATAGAACTTCTCGAATTCATACTCCCAACACTTACCGCCGTCAGCCAATGTGCTGACAACCGGTCTTTCCATCATTGCCATAAATAAAGCCCTCCTACAAAAATAGTTCTTACATCATCTTAACCTATCTTCGTGCATTTTTCAAACCCCTTGCAACAAAATTCGCACCGAGGTCGACAAACACGTCATATCTGTGCGAGTCGCTCTCCCGCTCAAACACGTCATATCTGCGCGAGTCGCTCTCCAGCCTTTTTCAACGCCTCGAGCATGTACTCTCTGCTAAATCTCGTCACGGGGATGCGCTCAAGCGCTCGCACTCCCATGTGCCCCATCGTGACCTCCATGTGCTGCAAGCATTGAATGGTTCCGTTGCCCGAGCCTCCCGCACAAGCCACCAGCATGCACTGCTTGCCGTTCAAATAGCGATTCTGTAGCGGCTCACAACGACGCATACGGTCCAAAAGCGACTTCAAATTCTCGGACATGTCCGACCAATATACCGGCGTCACAAGCACGATCGCTTCCGCGCGGCAAAATGCCTCATACACCTCCGCAAAATCGTCCTTCAACACGCACTCACCCTTCGTACGACAGGTTCCCCAGCCATCACCGCAAATGTTGCAAGCGCCGATCTTCTTTCTGTTCAAATGAATCACTTCCGCTTCCTTGCCGGCATCGCGAATCCCCTGTACAACCTGATTCGCCGCAGCCGCCGTCAGCCCGTCGGTGTTCGGGCTCGACCAAACTACTAGAATGGACATGCTAATTGCCTCCTTAATCGTAATGCTACTATCAAAATCATAAAAGGAACATCGTAATTAATCAAGTCCTTTTTCTTAACTCATTTTCAGTCACAGCCATTCGCTCTCGTTCTTTATCAGCTCCGCCTTTTCCTCCTCCGTAAGACTGCGCCAGCCGGAGCGGATTTCACTCGGTTCGGCGATGTAATCGCGTAAGTCGCATATCTCGCCATTGATTTCGATGTAAAAGCGTTCCGCATCCGTCCCATAGCGGTGCAACGCTTTTGTAAAGTCTTGAAATGAGGCAAATGGCGTCTTTCCTGTGCGAATTTGCTCATCAATTCGCCCCGCCACCTCCATCGCTTCTTCGTCCTTCGTCCCGTAGGCCAATAAAAAGTCCTCGTACACAAACTTCGGCC
>JAZRJF010000087.1:0-32887 GCA_045645665.1 Lachnospiraceae bacterium
ATCGGCTCCCGCATCGCGTACTTGCGCAATCTGCTGTCCGAGCACATTAAAATCCGCTGCTAAAATTGATGGAGATAGCCAATTCATAATAACCTCTTTTCCATGCGGCCCATGTCGCATCCTCTTGTGCTTTGTAGTGCTATATAGCTTTTGTCGCAAACGACACGCCACGCTACAGCGTATGCTTGATGTCGCTTTTATCTGCGCTTTTTCTGGGACAGCTCCTCGTGCAACAGCACATAGCTGTCGTAGCGTTCTCTTGAAATCGCTCCGTTCTCAACCTTTTCCTTCACGGCACAATCCGGCTCCTTTAGATGCTGACAGTTCGGGAAACGACAAGCTCCCAAGCTCGTAGCAAACTCCGGATAATAATCGGTCAAGTCCTCCGGCTCCAGATCAAACAAGTACAACGAGCTAAAGCCCGGCGTATCCAAAAGATACGTATCCTTGTCCACAAACACAAGTTGCGAATGTCGCGTAGTATGCTTGCCTCTTCGGATCTTCTCACTGATACTTCCGGTCTCCATGCGAGCCTCCGGCTGTACCACATTCATAATGGTTGACTTTCCGACGCCCGACGGTCCGGCCAATACGGTTGTCTTTCCGCGAAGACATTGCATGACCTCTTCGAGCGAGCCCTCCGCACGTGCCTCGACAAAATGAAGCTCCGCTCCGCATCCTTCGTAAATACGTCGCAGTTCTTCCTCTTGTCCGTCTTCCGCACGGTCACTCTTATTAAAGCAAATGATGACCGGGACATCCTGTTGCTGCATCAAGATCAAAAACCGATCCAACAAGTTCAAATGCGGCTCGGGATCCTTCATCGCAAATACGATCATCGCTTGGTCAACATTTGCCACAGCAGGTCGAAGCAACGCATTGCGTCGCTCCTTCACTGCTACAATATTTCCACGTTTCTGTTCCGGTTCGGACAGCTGCAGTTCTACGTCATCGCCTATCAAGGGTTTGACCTTGTTGTATCGCAAAATGCCCTTGGCACTGCACGTTACAACGCCGAGTTCCTCGGTATAGACTTCATAGAGACCGCCTACTCCCTTTATAATCTTGCCGGCCAACATATCGTTTGCCATCGCCATTACGCTGCCGGGCCTTCAGGAGCACCGGGGCCTTCAAGACCTTCCGTGCCTTCATCGCCTCCGGGACCTGCCGGACCAGCCGGCTGATCAGGCTCTACCGTCGGCGTAGGTGTCGGGGGCTCCGGAGTGGGTGTTGCGGGTTCCGGCGTAGGAGTCGCAGGCTCCGGCGTAGGAGTCACAAGCTCCGGTCCCAAGCTAATCACGAGTTCTACCGTGCTACCCGCCTCCAGCTCTCCTTCTGCGGGAGTCTGTTGCATAACAAGACCTGCCGCGGTTTCATTGCTGTAACCGGACGTAATCTTATAATTCAAATTGAGTTCGAGCAATGCCGCCTTCGCGTCCGTCTCCGTATATCCAAGAAGGTTCGGAACCTCAACAGCCTCATTTCCACCGAGATTCAAGTATACGGTAATCGTACTTCCCGAAGGAACCGTCGCGCCCTTTCCGGGCTCCGTACGAATAACGCACTCTGCGTCTACGTCCTCACTCTGCTCGTACTTATACTTGATTGTAAGGTTTTTGCCCAAAACATTTTCCAGCTGAGCCTTCGTATAGCCCTTATAATCATCAATCTTGACTTCTTCCTTGCCGATACTGATATACAGAATAACGGTATCTCCTACCGCCAGCTCCGCACCGTAAGTCGGCGTCTGGTTGATTACGGTACCGACCGGATAATCATCCGAATGCTCCGTAGCATCCTCATATCGAATGTCGAGATTCAAATCGAGCGCTTCCAGCTTCTGAATTGCCACCTCATAATCCTGGCCGATGAGGTTAAGCATGCCCTCTACTCTCGGAGGCAACGTAACCACTAACGTCGGAGTCGGTGTCGGGGAATTGTTCGTAATATTCTCAGCCGGTCCTTTTCCGAATACATCGAAGAAGTTCAGCACAAGCCAAATGATGCCGCCCGCCAACAAAAGAAGCAATACAATACTTCCCGCCAAGAGAGCCTTCTCCCACTTCGAATTGATGGAATCCAAATCGTCCTCTTCGTCGAATTCGTCTCTGCGAACGCGACGCTCGGGTGCACGATATTCTTCCTCTTCATCGTCAAAATAACGATTGCTCTTTGCCGCGCTCTTAATCTGCTGAATCTCCTCCTGCGTCATGTTACGCGTCGGGGAATCGCTTACGATTACGGGAGCTACACGCACAAAGTCACCGCTCGGATTCACAATTGCGGCCTTAAGATCCTGAATCAGCTCGGCAGCGGACATATAACGACGCTCCGGCTTCTTCTGCATACATTTTTGAACGATCTTCTCAACGCTCTGCGTCACGCCCGGGTTTCTCTCGCTAAGCGGCGTTGCCTCTGCCTGAATGTGCAAAAGCGCTACCGATACGGAATTATCACCGGAGAACGGAACCTCACCTGCGAGCATCTCGTACATCGTAATACCGAGTGAGTAAATGTCGCTTCTCTCATCGCTGTAACCGCCTCTTGCCTGCTCGGGCGACAAATAGTGCACCGAACCGATGGCACTCTGGTTCACCGTGTTGGACGTTGCGGCCTTAGCAATACCGAAGTCCGCTACCTTTACCTTTCCCTCTCTGGAAATGATGATATTCTGCGGCTTGATATCTCTGTGAATTACGTGATGCTGATGTGCCACGTCAAGACCCTGAGCGATCTGGATAGCAATGCCTACCGCTTCCTTTACGTCCAGCTGTCCCTTACGCTCGATAAAGCGCTTCAACGTAATTCCTTCAATCAGCTCCATTACGATGTAGTGAAGCTCACCGTCGTCACCTACGTCAAATACGCCCACGATGTTCGGGTGGGTCAAGCCGGCGCAGGACTGTGCCTCGCCACGGAACTTCGTTACGAAGTTCTTGTCACTGGAATACTCCGGCTTCAAAATCTTGATCGCCACGAAACGATTCAAGCGATGGCATTTTGCCTTATATACATCAGCCATACCACCGGAACCGATCTTCTCGATAATCTCATAACGATCGCCGATAAACAATCCGGGTCTAATCATACTCATCTGTGTTACCTAACCTTTCCGGCATCTCTGCCATACTGTTATATTTTGATCAGCACTAATGTGATATTGTCCTTGCCACCGTTCTCATTCGCAAGAATCACCATCTTTTCTGCAATATCCTGTACCTCATCATACTCACTGACCAGCTTGAGCAATTCCGCTTCGTCAAGCATATCGGAAAGTCCGTCCGAGCACAGCAATACGTAATCTCCCGGTCTCACCTTCACCTTGTAGAAATCCGGGCTGACAACGTTCTGTGTACTCAATGCGCGAAGCACGACATTCTTATTCGGGTGGAATCTCGCTTCCTCCTTACGGATGTCGCCGTTCCTTACCATCTCCGCTACGAGCGAGTGGTCCTGCGTAATCTGACGGATGCCGTCGTTGATCAGATACAGTCTGCTGTCTCCGATGTTCGCCACGAGCAGATATCCATCCTCCTGCAGTGTCGCCATAACAAAGGTCGTGCCCATACCCTCCAGGTCCTTTTGACCCTTCGCCTTGGCAATCAACTCCTCGTTCGTCGTCTTCAGCGCCGCTTCAATGGCTTGAATGCGCGTACGCTCCTTACTATTCTGCACCAGGGAAATAAAACGTTCGACGCAGAAGCGCGATGCATAATCACCGGCATTGTGACCACCCATGCCGTCTGCTACTATGTATAAGTTCGGCAGCTTTCCGACGGGCTCGTCACTGCAATAAAAATAATCCTGGTTCATCGTTCGCTTGGAACCGATGTCCGTTGCCGCATAGCTCTTCATTGTCCGCCTCCCTCACATCATTTATTGAATCGTACTCTCCGACTGTTCCTGATAATGCCGTCTCAGCTGACCGCATGCGGCGTCAATGTCGGAGCCCATTTCTCTCCTTATAGTAGCATTAACTCCGGCATTTTCAAGTCGTTTTTGAAATCTTAACACATTTGTAATATGTGAGCGCTCGTATTTGCGCTCCTTTACCGGATTGATCGGAATCAAATTCACGTGACAATTTCGGCCCGCCAGAAGCCGACACAGCTCATCTGCATGCTCCGGTGAATCGTTGACTCCGTGAATCAAGCTGTACTCAAAGCTCATACGTCTTCCGGTCTTACCAAAGTAATAATCGGCTGCTGCCATTAGCTCTTCAATCGAGTGCTTGTAGGCAATCGGCATCAAGCTACGTCGCAGCTCATCGTTCGGTGCGTGAAGCGAAATGGCCGGCGTAATCGCAAGTCCTTCCTCTGCCAGACGCCTCAGCCCATCTACAAGGCCACACGTCGATATCGTTACATTTCGCTGACTGATGTGCAATCCGCCTTCGTCGCAAAGCATGTGTACGAAGCGAACAAGCTCCTCGTAATTGTCCAGCGGTTCGCCGGTTCCCATGACAACGACGTTCGACACACGTTCTTCGATGTCTCGCGATATTGCATAAATCTGCTCGAGCATCTCGGCTGCCGTAAGATTTCTCACAAGTCCGCCAAGTGTCGATGCGCAGAAGCTGCAGCCCATACGGCATCCGACCTGCGAAGAAATGCACACCGAATTTCCGTGATGATATCGCATCAGTACGCTCTCGATTACATTTCCGTCCGATAAGCGAAACAAATATTTTCGCGTTCCGTCGTGCTCCGACTGAAGCACAACAACCTTCTCAAGCGTCGTGTAGGAACACTCCTCTCGCAGCCGCTCCCTAAGGCTACTCGGCAGATTCGTCATCTCTTCGTAGCCGACAGCCAGCTTCTCATGCATCCACTGGTACAGCTGCTTAGCGCGAAATGCCTTCTCACCCATGCCGGTCAACAACTTGGTCAGCTCATCTAACGTTAGATTTTTTATATCAATCGCGTTCATACCTTCACTCACTTTATCTCTTATCCCTTGCGAAACAAAGCCACAAAGAACCCGTCGGCTCTCGCCTTACCCGGGAATATCTGAATTGCTCCGGACGGCGTCAGGTCTGCGTCAAGAGCGTCCGGCAGCTGCTCCGCCAAGGAGACTTGCCGAAGTCCCAATGCCCGAATGTATTCGCACATCTCTTCGTTCTCGAAATGCGTAATCGTGCAGGTGGAATAACACAGATAGCCACCCGGCTTCACATACGTTATCGCATGTCTCAATATCTTTCTCTGGATGGAAGCAAGCGATAAGATGTCCTCGTACGAGGTCTTCCACTTGATATCCGGCTTGCGCCCTATGACTCCGAGTCCCGAGCACGGAAGATCGGCAATTACGATATCCGCCCATTCCCTCTTCGACTCATCCATCACGGTCGCGTCCTTTACGACACAAGTCACATTGTCGATATGCAAATGTCTGAGATTCTCCCGAATCTTCTCCGCCTTGTTGTCTCGTAAATCTCTCGCTTCTACCTCACCACCACCGAGAGACAAAAGCTCATCCGCGGCGTGAATCGCCTTTCCTCCGGGTGCCGCACAGACATCCAGTACTTTCATTCCCGCCTCGAGCGGCAGTACATTTCCCGCAAATGCCGAGCTCTCATCCTGCACACAGAATAGGCCCTCGCGAAAAGCTCGCAGCTCCGTCAAGCGTTGATTCAACTGAACGTGAAGTGTGTTCGGAAGCGCACCCTCTCTATATTCCACTCCCTCCTCACGGAGAGAAGCCTTTAACTCCTGTAAACTTCCCTTGCTGCGATTCCAGCGAATCGTAACATCTCCCTCTTCTAAAAATGCAGGGAGCATAGACTCCAGTCTCTCTTCCGACAGCTTGCCACGCCAATAGGAAACGAGCCATACCGGCATCGAATGGAGAAAGCACAGTTTCTCAGTTTCGGTCATATCCTGTGCGAAGCCCTGCAAATATTCCTGCTGTCCGCCGGCCTGCTGAATCTCTCTCGACAGACTACGAAGCACTCCGTTCACAAAGCCCGACAAGCCACTCATGCCGACCTTCTTCGTCAGCTTCACCGCCTCGTTGCATACCGCCGAGGGCGGAACCTGCTGTAAAAACAAGAGCTGATAAGCCGACATTCTGAGAATATTACGAACCTTCGGCTTCACCTTGCACATCGGCCGATGTGCCTGATGCTCCAATATCCAATCTATCGTCAGCTGTCGTTCCAAAGTTCCATGAAACAGGCGCGTAGCAAAGCCGCGTTCCACGTCGGACAGTTCGTATTTTGCAAATGCACTGTTCATCACGTTGTGGCTCAGCTCTTCGTGCTCATTTACCTGCAAAAGCATCTGATACGCCAGCTCTCTTCCTGTCATAGAACCTCCAGTAACTAATCAAATATATCGTTCGACCCATGGGACTTGTGGGCTCGTGGGCTTACTGCTCTCCGATGCTCGTCCCTGCCTCCATTGCATAACCTCGCAAATAGGCATCTGCAGTCATGCGTCGCTTACCCTCGGGCTGTAGCTCGAGAATTCGTAAGACTCCGTCTCCGGTCAAGATATCGAAGAAATCCTTTCCCACTTCGACTACCTGCCCCGGTACGTATTCGGACGTTGCGCCTCCATCAAGCGCTTCCGCCTTCCACACCTTGACGTTCAACCCATTGATGCTAGTATATGCACAGGGCCATGGATTCAGTCCACGAACATATCGTTCCAGAACGACTGCGGGCTGTGTAAAATCCAATCGTCCCATATGCTTGTTCAGCTGTTTTGCATAAGCCGTTGTCATCTCTCCCTGCGGTACCGGGGGAAGCGTGCCTTCCACCAACTGCGGAATGGCCTCCATCAGTGCATCCGCGCCGAGCACGGCCAGCTTATCATGAAGAGAACCACCCGTCTCTTCTCTATCAATCGGGACCGTTCTCTGAAGCAAGATATCTCCGGTATCCAATCCCTCATTCATGTACATAATCGTAACTCCGGTCTCTTCCTCGCCGTCCAAAATCGCCCACTGAATCGGCGCCGCCCCACGATACTTCGGAAGCAACGAAGCGTGAACGTTGATGCAACCGAGTCTCGGAAGCTCCAAGATTGCCTTCGGAAGCAGCTGGCCAAATGCGGCTACGACAATCATATCCGGCTCTGCCGCCGCAATCGTCTCAAATGCTCCGGGCTCTCGTAATCTCTCCGGCTGGAACACCGGCAATCCCGCTTCGAGAGCAACCTCTTTTACCGGAGGACAAGCCAGCTTACCGCCACGTCCCTTCGGGCGGTCCGGTTGCGTCACTACTAACACAACCTCATCCGGTCCCTCCAACAGACGCTTCAAAATCGTCGCCGCGATATCCGGCGTACCCATATATACAATCCGCATCTCAATCCTCCGCCGCCTCGAGCTCTTCGTTGTTGTACAGACGTCCCTCTACCTTTTCCACGTAGAGATGGCCGTCGAGATGATCCAGCTCGTGACAAACCGCTCTCGCAAGAAACTCCGTCGCCTCGAATTCAAAGGTGTTGAGCTCCAAATCCTGCGCACGCACCTTCACATAGTTCGGACGAGTCACCACACCGCTCTTTCCCGGTACGCTAAGGCAACCCTCGTAACCCGTCTGACTTCCGTCCTGCTCAAGGATTACAGGGTTTACAAGTACCATCGGCTGATCACGCTCCGGGCTAATATCAATAACAACAATACGCTTAAGAATTCCGACCTGCGGTGCCGCAAGGCCGACGCCATCCGCGTCATACATCGTCTCAATCATATCCTCCGCCAGCTCATTCAAGCGCTCCGACGGCTCCGTAATCTCCTTGGCTACTTTTCCAAGTACACGGTCTCCCTTTGTTCGAATCTTTCTCAGTGCCATGTATGCGTACCTCTCTTCTTTCTCATAATGCCTACCCTATAGTTTACCTCATTTAAGGATTAAAGTCAAATTGTACCCCGAGTCCGCTTCTCGTCTGCTCTCTCAGCCAACTCTCGATGCTGTTCTTGACGTTCACCAGCGCATCGTAATTCTCGTGCTTTACGTACATCATACGGCGATACACGTCATTTGCCTTATGCAGCGTTGCATCCGCGGGGCCGAGCACCTTCCCGCCCGGAAATGCCTCGAGCGCGTCCTTTACAATCTGCGCAATCTTAAGGCTTTCCGCAGTGACTCGCTCGTCATTTTTATGACCCATCTGTATCTGAAGCAGGTTGCGTACCGGCGGATATGCCAGCAGCTTACGATATCGCATCTCCTGCTCGTAAAATGCATGATAATCCTGTGCGGCTGCCGACGTCACCGCGTAGTGCTCCGGCTGATAGGTCTGAATCACGACCTTGCCCGGAAGTCGGTCTCTTCCCGCACGTCCTGCCGCCTGTGCGAGCAAACAAAAGGTTCTCTCGGCGCTGCGATAGTCCTCTGCTCCGAGCGACAAATCCGCCGCCAGCACGCCCATCAGCGTAACTCCCGGAAAATCGTGTCCCTTGACAATCATCTGCGTACCGATCAGTATGTCCGCTTTTGCTTCCGAAAATGCGGTGAGTATCTCCTCGTGACCGTTCTTTCCTTTAGTCGTATCCGCGTCCATTCGAAGCACCGTGGCGTTTGGAAATGCCTTCTTCACGAGCTCCTCTATCTTCTGCGTTCCCGTACCGAAGCCGCCGATGTATTTCGAGCCACAGGTCGGACAAGCCGTAATTCCCGGCTGTACATGTCCGCAATAATGGCAACGCAGCGTGCCTCCTCGGTGCGCCGTCAACGAAACATCACAGTGCGGACAGTGAATAACCGTACCGCAGCTTCTGCAGGAGACAAAGCCCGTATAGCCGCGTCGGTTTAGGAATAAGAGCATTTGCTCGCCTCGCTCGAGACATCCCTGCATACTTTCGTACAGCTCACGGCTGAAGATGGAGCGATTACCGCTTTTCAGCTCCTGTCTCATGTCTACAACGGACACACTCGGTAGCTCCGCGTGCTCCTTCGCACGCTTGTGAAGCTCAAGCAGTCTGATTTCGCCCTTTTGCACGCGGTAAAAAGTGTCTACGGACGGCGTTGCCGAACCGAGCAGCACCGTAGCGCCACACATCGATGCGCGCTGTATTGCGGTATCCACCGCATGATAGCGAGGGGTCGACTCGCTTTTGTACGATGTCTCATGCTCTTCATCCACAACAATCAAACCAAGCTGCGGAAATGGGGTAAACAGTGCGGAGCGAGGTCCGATCATAACCGAAAGCTCGCCCTTCTTTGCCCGCTCACTTTGAATGTAGCGCTCTCCCGCTGCCATACGTGAGTGGACAAATGCAACACGGTCTCCGAAGCAACGATAAAAACGCAGTACCGTCTGATACGTGAGTGCAATCTCCGGAATCAATACAATGGCCTGTTGACCTCTTGCAATGACCTCCGAGATGACTTGAATATATACCTCCGTCTTTCCGCTGCCGGTGATGCCGTGCAACAAAAAGAGTTCTTGTCTACCGAGTGATTCGATGACCGCATCCGCTGCCGCCTTTTGTTCGGCATTTAGCTGTACAAGCGGTCCCGCGCCCATATCGGATTCCGGCTCCACCTCACAAATCCGGATCAACCCTTCCGCCTCGAGCGATTCCATCGTGGCACGGCTAATCTGAAGCTTACCGCTTACCAGCTCATACGGGAGCTGCTCCTCGGAAAGCAAAGCCTGCAAAAGTCTCGCCTTTGCCTTGTGGCTTTTGTATGTTGCCTGCTGCCAAGCGGCCTTCGTTACCGTCTCGCTTTTGGCACGGCGTACCACTCTCTTCGGAAGCTGTTTTACCTTCTGTCTCGTCGGGATGACCGTGCGAAGCGAATCGTACAGGCTTCCGCCGTAATGCTCCTTCATCCAATACGCCAAACGCACTAGCGAATCCTCGATTGTCAGCTCCTTGTCGCACACCTCAAGGATAGGGCGTATCTTCTCCGGCTCCAGCTTCGGTACGTCACCGACTCCGACGATGTAGCCCTTTCGTGGCGTCTTTCCATTGCCGAATAGGATGCGCACCGGCGCGCCCGGAACGGCCTTTTCCTCGAATTCGGGCGGAATCCGGTACTGAAATGACTTATCCAATGTCGGTGCCGTAATATCGATAATTACATCCGCATAGCATGCCATGTCGTGTCCGCCCTCCTTTCGTGCTTTCCGTTCGTTATCGTCTATGCTTCCTCGGTTAATCTGCGAATCGCGGATGCCAACACATCCAGCTTCATTCCTCGCGAGCCCTTTAGAAGAATCGCATCTCCGCTCTTTAACAGCGGCAATATGTATTCCGCGGCCTCCTCCTTTGTGTCAAAGGAATGCACCGTCAATTCTCTCTTTTCGATTGCTCCGGCGGCGATTTCCTTCGCCATCGGTCCTACCGTAACCAATATGTCAATCGGTCGTTCCGCAACGTATTCACCGACCAGGCGATGACACGCCGCGCTTTGCTCTCCCAGCTCTAAAATGTCCGCAAGGACGGCAATTCGTCTCTTCGCCTCCACGCCCGCAAGAATGTCCAGGCCGCTTCGCATGGAATCCGGACTCGCATTGTACGTGTCGTCAATGAGGCATAGCTCTCCGCCGAGCTTCTCCGGCATACCTCTCATCGCCATCGGACGATATGCGCGAAGCGCCTCTGCGGAAGCCTTCGTATCGAGTCCGAGCAAATGAGCCACCGCCAATGCCGCCACCGCGTTGGATACATTATGAATTCCCGGAACAGGCAGCTCTACGGAGATGCTCAGCTCCTCATGGCAAAATGTAAAGCCGACGCATTCTTCTCCGAGCACCACGTCCTCGCATCGATAATCGCACCAGTCTGCTTGGCCGTAAGCCTGCACGGTCACTCCGTCAAGCGCCGCTCTCGTCTCCTCGTAAAGGTCTATCTCATCATAGCCTGCAAAGTCAGGCGCGCTCGGACACAGAGCCGCGAGCAACGGATCGTCTCCGTTGACAAGCACAATGGCGGGCTTGTGCATCCGGTTGATGATACACAGCTTTTCCTTCCGGATGTTCTCCTTGGTGTGCAGGTTTCCGATGTGGGATACTCCGATGTTCGTAATGATCGCATAGTTCGGCATCGCAACAGCCGCAATTCTCGCCATCTCTCCGAACAAGCTCATTCCCATCTCGATTACGGCAAGTGCCGGCTCGTCGTCGAGCATCTGCATCATACGAGGTACGCCGAGCTGTCCGTTCTGATTTCCGACCGTCTTCAGCACCTCGCCTCCCGGCGTAAGAGCCGTTGCCACAAGCTCCTTCGTAGTCGTCTTTCCGACGCTACCCGTGATGCTGACCATCGGAATGTTCTCATGCTCGTTTCTGAGACTTGCACCGAGCATTTGCCATGCGTCGAGCGTCTTTTCCACTGCCAGGTAGCACATCTGCTCCGTTCCGCCCACGATTTCCCCGCGCTCGGTAAGTGTCACACGCATTCCATTCGCGTAAGCGTCCGCGATGAAATTGTGTGCATCCACGCGTTCGCCTACAATCGGCAAGAACACGGTATCTTCACCGCCCTCCTTCGAGGAGAAGGAAAATGCACTCACTTTTCTCTGCGAATCTCCGCACAACAGCGTGGCACCCATTCTTTGCGCCAGCTCACCTACAGTATATTCTCTCATCTCAAGCCTCCCTGCGAAGCGCTCAAGCCAAGCTCCTTCGCCTCCTCCAATATCATCGTGCGGTCATCCATCGGATACTTCACTCCGCGGATTTCCTGATAATCTTCATGTCCTTTGCCCGCAATGACGATGCAATCGCCCGGCTTCGCATTCGAAAGCGCATAGCGTATCGCCTCTCTTCGGTCGATGATAGCGACATATTCTCCGTCTGCCTTCTTTACTCCGGTCAGAATGTCATCAATAATTGCCTGCGGCTCTTCAAATCGCGGATTGTCCGACGTTACAATCGTCAAATCGGCCATGCGCGACGAAATCTCACCCATATCAAAACGGCGGTCTCTCGAGCGGTTGCCGCCACAGCCAAACATACACACGAGTCTTCCCGGCTCATATTCTCGCAACGTTCCGAGCAAGCTTCTGAGCGACATACCGTTGTGCGCATAATCGAGCATAACCGTAAAGTCGTCCGACACGGCAATCGGCTCCACACGTCCGCGCACACACGCGGTGCGAAGCGACTCCAAAATCACCTCATCCGATACTCCGATTTCTTTGCAAATGCTAATCGCCGCCAAGCTATTGGCCACATTGAAGCTTCCCGGTATATTCACCGTTACCTCAAGCTCCGCACGACCGCTTACGCGATATTCATTGCCGAGCACACCCGCACGGTTACTAAGACGAGCATCCGATACGATGTAATCGCAATTCTCGCCACTGCCGAATCGCACAATCTCACAGGTCGCTCCGTCTATCATCTGCTGTGCGTACGGAGAATCCGCATAGAACAAGCCCTTCTTGCACTGGCGGAACAGTCTGCCCTTACACTCCGCATACTCCTCAAAGCTTTCGTGCTCTCCGGGGCCGATGTGATCCGAGCCCAGATTCGTAAACAATGCATAATCGTATGTAACGCCCGATACACGACTCATCTTCATCGCCTGAGAGGAAACCTCCATCACAACCGCCTTGCAGCCGTTCTCCACCATGCGGGCCATATATTTTTGTACCAGATAGGACTCCGGTGTCGAATGGGTTGAGGGAAGCGTTTCGCCGTTGCCGAGCATATACGCCACCGTTCCGATGAGACCACACGAAATGCCGGCATCATTTAGCATCTTGTGCGCCATAAATGCGACCGTCGTCTTTCCCTTCGTACCGGTAATTCCGATGGTCAGTAGCTTCTTCGCCGGATAATCAAACCATGCACAGCTGAGCGCGGCAAGCGCCTCGCGGTCATTTTCCACCTTAATGACCGTAACACCATCCGGTACCTCTACCTCTCGCGTCACAACCAGAGCATTTGCCCCTTGCTCGAGTGCCTTCGGGATATAACCGTGTCCGTCCTGCACCGTGCCGGAGATGCATACAAACACCTCTCCGCCTTGCATTGTTCGCGTATCGTATGCCACTCCCGTCACGTCGACAGCGACATCTCCTTGCACGCATTCATATGCCAATTCCTTTAACAGCTGTTCCAGTTTCATTGTTTCCTCCTACTGTTTCGGCAGTCCGTGACACAAAGCAAATGCCCGAAACTCAGGCATCTCCCTTGCGCCAAGCGCCAACCGAATAAAATGCAAATTCCCACAACATATCTATGCTGTGGGAAAGCTCCATATAACAGGTGCATCCCAGGCGGCCGAAAGCCGCCTTTGTCGGAGATACACCACCTACTTACATACTGCGATACAGGTCCTCATACTGCTTAGCAGAATTGGTCCATGAATAATCCTTCGCCATTCCGCGGTCAATGATCTTGTTCCATTCCCGCTTATGATTGTAGTATACATCCTTTGCATACCGTATAGCACCGAGCATCTCATGCGCATTGTAATTGGTGAAGCTGAAGCCGGTTCCTTTGCTCTCGTATTCGTTGTACGGCTCTACCGTGTCCTTAAGTCCGCCTGTCTCTCTGACAATCGGAACGGTACCGTAACGAAGACTCATCAACTGACTCAAGCCGCAGGGCTCGAACAAAGACGGCATCAAAAATGCGTCACAAGAGGCATAGATACGATGTGAACGCTCATTGGAATAAAAGATGTTCGCAGACACGCGATCCTTGTACTTCCACTCGTAGTGGCGGAACAAATCCTCGTACTTGGAGTCACCGGTGCCGAGCACAACAAACTGCAAATCCGGCTCACAAATCTCTTCCATTACGTAGTCCACAAGGTCCAGACCCTTCTGGTCGGTAAGACGAGATACGATACCAACCATAAATGCCTTGTCGTTCACCTCTAAACCAAGCTCCTTCTGGAGAGCTCTCTTGTTCTTAATCTTCTCCTTGCGGAAGTTCGAAGCATCGTAATTCGCAACAATCATCGGATCCGTTGCCGGGTCATATTCCGCATAATCGATTCCGTTCACGATACCGGAAAGACTGTCGCTTCTCGCACTGATCAATCCGTCTAAGCCCTCGCCGTAGAAGGAGGTCTTAATCTCCTCGGCATAGGTGCTACTTACCGTCGTAATCTTATCCGCATACACCAAGCCACCCTTCAGGTAGTTGGAATCGCCATACGCCTCCAGCTTGTCCGCGGTGAAATAGTAGTCCGAAAGTCCGGTAATGTCCATAACCGACTTCTTGTCCCATACACCCTGGAACTTCAGATTGTGAATCGTCATAATTGTCTTAATGCCCTGATAGAACGGGTTGTCCCAAAACTGAGCATGCAACATAACCGGAATCAAGCCGGTCTGCCAGTCGTGGCAATGAATGATGTCGGGACGGAAATCGATCACCGGCAAAATTGCCAATGCCGCTTTACTGAAAAATGCGAATTTTTCGATGTCCTCGTGAATATATCCGTAAGGACGGTCTCCCGAAAAATAAAACTCGTTATCGATAAAATAAAATGTAATGCCGTCCAGTACAAGCGACATAATACCAACGTACTGATTTCTCCACGCCAGATCAATCTGGAAGCTTGTGATATACTGCATCTGATCTCTGTACTTCTGCGGAATTGCCGTATACTTCGGAACGACTACGCGAATATCAAACTCCTCACGATTGATGTACTTCGGCAAGGAACCGACTACATCAGCAAGACCGCCCGTCTTAATAAACGGTACACATTCGGATGCTACAAATAAAACCTTTTTCATTGCCTTCCTCCTCTTATCGTATTGCGAAAATACCTCATGTACAGTATATCATATTCCGTCGATTTAGGAAAGTGGAAACGTTTATTTTTTCGCGAAAATGCCCGATTTTTTTACGGCATGCGAAACTTGTATTCAAGGCGTATTTTGTCGGCTATCAATGCAACAAACTCCGAATTTGTCGGTTTTCCTTTTCCTCCGTTCACCGTATAGCCGAACAATTCGTCGATGGTGTCCATCTTTCCTCTGCTCCAAGCCACCTCAATGGCATGGCGAATCGCACGCTCTACTCTGCTCGGTGTCGTCTTGTGACGCTTTGCAATGCTCGGATACAACTGCTTTGTAATGGAATTGAGCATTTCCGTGTCGTCTACGGACATCATGATTGCGTCACGCAGATACTGATAGCCTTTGATATGTGCCGGTACTCCGATTTCATGTATGATGTTTGTCACATCCGTTTCAAGGCTATATTCTCTGTTCTCGCGGCGCGCATGCACTCCCTCTTCCTTTCGTACATACGCAGGACGCATCGTGAATTCTCCGCGAATCCGACGAACCTGATTGAGCAGCGTGTCCGCATCAAACGGCTTCAGCAAATAGTAGCTTGCTCCGAGCTCAAATGCATTTTCCATTACACGCTCTTGGCTGATTGCGCTGACAACAATGATGCTCGGCATCTTGAAGGAGTCATCGGAGTCGTCCTCCGCTTCTGCCTTTCTCAGCTTGTCCATCACTCCAAGCCCGTCCAGCTTAGGCATAATCAAATCCAAAAGCACGACGTCCGGGCGCTTCTCTCTGATCAGCTTCATTCCTTCCAGTCCATCCTCGGCCGTACCGACAATCTCAATGTTGGAATCACCCTTTAGTGCTTCTTGCATAGCGTGTATCATCCTTGCATTATCATCGATAATGCCCACAGTTATTTTCCCCATGGTTACCTCCTGTTTTACATATTTTATAAATGCAGGTTCAATATACACCACGGCGTCGCATATTTCAAGCTCTTTTTGGTAAATTTTATAAGTTATTTTTCGTTCTTTTCGACACAGTCCTTTCTTCCCGAAAAAACTCTCGCCCGAGGCCGGTTAGGGCATGGCACATCAGCAGGCATTTTGCCCTTTGAGACGATTACCATCGTAGGCTATTGACGTTACTAAGAGAAAGCCGACCCATCTTCAAACCGATTCGCTCCGGCTTTCTCTTCGCCTCCCACTGTGTGGTGCGATACGTCATTTACGGCATTGCTTTTCGTTTTTCACATTGTCCGAATCTTGATGAACCGACGAGCATTTTACTGCCATGCTACGTCCATGATACGTCCAAGCCACGTCCATGCCAGCTCGAATCCGCTTCGCTACTTCTCGCTGTTTGGCTTTCGCCAAATCCTCCACTCGTAAAAAGAAGGCTCTTACAAGCAAGCTTGCATCGCCTCTTTTTACTCCTGGCCGGCTTGGACTCAATGCCTTATCATGTTCTCGATAAAAATCCCATAACCACGCGTCGGATCGTTGACAAGCACGTGCGTCACCGCGCCGATCAGCTTACCGTTCTGAATGATCGGACTGCCGCTCATCCCCTGTACGATTCCGCCCGTCTCGTCGAGGAGCCGCTCGTCCGTCACATGAATGACAAGTCCCTTGTTGTTATCCGAACCGAGACGAATCTCTTCGATTTCGATGGAATACTGCTCGATTGTCCCGCTGAAGCCATTGAGAATATAGGCGCTGCCCTTTTTGATTTCTTGACGCAGCCCAATCGGATATTCCTGCGTCTGACCTGCATACTCGCCGACATACTCAAGTAGCTTGTCGCTTGCTCCTCCGCCGAAAATGCCCTGCCGACTGTTGTAGGTAATTGACCCAAGACACGTCTCCTCCGACCTGCACATGCTTCCGACCAATTCACCGGGAGTCCCCCTTTGTCCCTTCACAACCGAAAGCACCTCTGCGCGATACAGATTTCCTCCGGCCACTTGAAACAGTGTCCCGGTATCGCCGTCGCTGATTCCGTGCCCGAGTGCCCCGTACGTGCCATCCTCCGTATTGACGTAGGTCAACGTACCGATGCCCGCGGAATCGTCGCGAATCCACACGCCGATTTTGTAGCTACCGTCCGAGCTACAGGCCGGCACGACACGAAGCTCCTGCTCCTTCCCATTTCTGCGAACCGTAAGCGTTACCGCCTGTGTTCCGTTGTCCTGAAGATAATCCGTCAGCTGCTCTTTTCTGCTGATTTCCGTTCCGTTCACCGCTACGATGTAGTCACCCGAGCGTACAATGTTTTTCGCGGGGTTTACGGTGCCGCCACCCGCTACGGTAAATTCTCCTGTACCGAGCGCCAACACTCCGTCGGTCTCCAGATACATCCCCACCGGAGTTCCGCACGCAAGAAGTGTCGTGTCATTCATAACCCCGACGGAAATCTCTCCGACCGGAATGATGCCAAACAGCTTTACCGTCGCCTTATACGCACCGTTCTCCTCTGCCATCAGCGTAACCGGATTGCTCAAATCAATCGAAATATCCTCTGCCGGCACACGCTCATCTGTCCCGCTCAACACAACGATGTCTTCCGTATCGAGCTCCACTTTGAGCGGAAGGTTTAGGTCATACACCTCTTCCTTGCCTACTCTAAGCCACATGTTGTGCGGAAGTCTCCCCATTACCTGAAAATACCCCACGACACCTACCGACAACAACGACAACACTAATATAATCCACAAGATACGACGATACGTCTTCATCCTTACCTCCCAAAGAGCTTATCCGCATTTTCGGCAACTCCCTACTGCCAGTCTCTTTGGTAAATAAAAAAGTATCGCGAAGCTACACGCCAAGCGATACTTTTCTTTCGTAATACATATCCGGCACATTGCTAAGTCTTAGTATATACCGGCCATCCATAAATATTCTGTTTTACGGTCTGTCACACCATCGCCGCCAGCTCTGCCTTTCGCTGCATCGCCAGCTGCTTCATCTCACGCGCATTTTCCAAAACGGACTCCGTAATCTGAGCACCGCCGAGAATCCGTGCAAGCTCATTGACAATCTCTTCATCGGGAAGTCGGGTGATCTCCGTCTTGGTCGAACCGTCAACCGCGTATTTTTCTATGCGAAAATGCGTCTCTGCCATCGCTGCAATCTGCGGCAAATGCGTAATGCAGATGACCTGATGCTCCATCGCGATGCGAGCCATCTTCTCAGCCACACGCTGTGCCGTTCTTCCGCTGACACCGACGTCAATCTCGTCGAAGATCAACGTATCAATCTCATCGCGTCCCGCAAATACCGACTTCAACGCCAGCATAACACGCGACAGCTCACCGCCACTCGCCACCTTGGCAAGCGGTCTAAGCGGCTCTCCGGGGTTCGTCGAAATCAAGAACTCCAGCTCGTCCATTCCCTTTTCGGTCGGCTTTTCCAGCTCCGTCACCGGAATCTCAAAGACAACATTGAGGAAGTTCAGCTCCGTCAAGGCTTCGCGTATCTGCATTGCCAAACGCTCCGCAGCCTCACGACGCATAGCGGAAAGTGTTTTACAGCTGACAAGCAATGCCGCCTTAGCCGTCTCGGTGCGACGCTCAAGCGATGCAATGTACTCGTCGTAATTTTGCAAACGCTCCAGCTTCTCCTCCTGCTCCTTGGCATACGCCAATATCTTCTCGATGGAATTGCCGTATTTGGCCTTCAACCGATTGATCAGATTGAGACGCTCCTCGGTGTATTCCAGCTCTCCGTCCTCTTCGCTGAGGCTATCCTGATACTCTACAAGCTGATACGAAATGTCCGTCACCTGCTCTTCCAGCAGACGCAAGGCATCGTAGATTGTCTGTAGAGACTCATCGTAGGAAAGCACCTTTCCAAGCTGTCGTAAGCTTCTGGAGAGACTCTCCGAAACGTTGTCATTGCCCGAACGCAGACGTTCCTCGACTACACCGGTTGCTTCGCGAATGCGGTCTTGATTTACAAGCACCTGATAGCGCTCCTCCAAGGTCACATCCTCACCCGGCTTCAGCTTCGCCTGCTCTATCTCATCGTATTCGTATTGAAGCAAAGAAAGCTCTCTCTGGCGACTTTCGCTGTGCGTCAACGCCTCCGAAAGCTCCTGCCACAGCGCGTGGTACGTCCGATACTCATCCTTTACCTTCGCGAGCAGCGCCTTGCCCTCATCGCCGGAAAAGCGATCGACCAATTCGAGCTGACGTGCAGCGGAAAGCAACGTCTGATGCTCGTGCTGTCCGTGAATATCCATAAGACAGCTCGACACCTCGCGTAAAATGCTTGCATTTACCGCTTCTCCGTTGATCTTCGAGATGCTTCTTCCGCTCTCCATAATGCGACGCGATATGACGAGGGTCTCTTCGATCGGCAGCTCATGGCGCTCGAGCACCTCGCGCACACGCTCGTCCAGCCCCTCAAACATCAACTCCGCCAACGCATAGTCTCCGTTCTTTCCGAGAAGCTCCTTGCTCACCTTTCCGCCAAGTGCAACGTGAATCGAACCGAGCAAAATGGACTTGCCCGCACCGGTCTCACCGGTCAGCACGTTCATTCCGTTCGTGAAATCGACCCATACCTCATCGATAATCGCAAAATTCTTTACATGCAGACTAACTAACATAACTTGTCCTTTCCCTCTCTCCAGGGCTCAACAGTATTGTGTCTGTGTATTACTCATCCCAGTTGTGATATACCTGCTGTACGTCATCGTCCTCGTCAAGCAAATCGAGCGTACGGTTCATCATCTTAACGTCCTGCTCATCGCTCAGCGTCACCCAAGTCTGCGGAATCTTCGTCACCTCTGCCTCAACCATTACGACTCCGGCCTCTTCGAGTGCCTCGCGTACTGCGGAAAATGCATCGGGCTCCGTAATAATCTCATAAGAGTCCTCTTCCTCCGCAAAATCCTCTGCACCCGCGTCGAGCGCAAGCATCATCAAATCATCGGGATCCATATCGCAATCCTCTTTAGCGACAATAATCTGTCCCTTCTCATCGAACATAAAGGACACGCTTCCCGGCGTTCCCATCGTTCCGTTGCCCTTGTTAAATGCACTTCTTACATTTGCCGCGGTACGGTTCTTGTTGTCGGTCAAAGCATCTACGATAATGGCAATGCCCTTCGGGCCATAGCCCTCGTACGATACGAACTCATAGTTCACGGCATTTGCATCGCCGGCCGCCTTCTTAATGCTACGGTCGATCGTGTCGTTGGGCATGTTGTTCGACTTCGCCTTAGCGATTACGTCCTTCAGCTTTCTGTTGTTGTTCGGATCGGGACCGCCCTCCTTTACCGCTACTGCAATCTCACGACCGAGACGGGTGAAAATCTTACCCTTAGCCGCGTCGTTCTTCTCTTTCTTGTGCTTAATGTTTGCAAATTTAGAATGTCCTGACATACCTACGATGTCTCCTCTCTTTGTATTGTATCTATTGTCAAATGGTTTTCCATCTAACGTCCGCAACGTTGATTGATTGCACGCAACGCAGTCATTGCATCCGTAGCCGATCTCACCGCACAAAATACGGTATCGTCTCCCGCAAGAGAGCCGACTATCGAATCAATCTGCAAGGCATCAATAGCAGCCGCAACCGCCATCGCCATACCACTGTTCGTACGTACTACCAAAATGTTCTGCGCCGTGTCCATGGACACTAACGCATCCTGCAAAATACGGATGTACTTCTCCTGCAACTCTGCCTGTGTTGTGCTTCGTCCGAGAACCACATACTTCTGCTTGCCACCCTCCGGCACCTTCGTCAGCTTCAACTCGCGAATGTCTCGCGAAATCGTTGCTTGTGTTACTTGAAATCCGGCTTCACTCAAAAGCTCCGCAAGCTCCTCCTGTGTTTCAATCGTATTCTGAGCAACCAACTCCAGAATCTTATTCTGTCTTAGGGTCTTCATGCGATCTCTACTCCTTCCCTCTATACATTATAGCTTGCTTCGTACGCGCTCCCAGAAGGTCACGTCACGAAGCATAACAATCTCCGCCATTCGATCCGCTCTACGGACCATAATCTCTTCATCTACGTCCAGCTGAATCAGCTCGTCACCATCCAATGTAACAAATGCCTCTCCCTTCATGGAACGGGAGCTTTGCAGGACTCGTATCGTAATCTCCGAATCGTACGCCACTGCCAACGATCTCGCATGCAGCGAGTGTGGACAAATCGGTGTGATCAAAAGCACATGAGCATTTGGCTCTACCACAACACCACCGGCACTCAGATTGTAACCGGTCGAGCCGGTCGGTGTCGATACGATGACGCCATCGCATTTGTATGAATCGACCTCTACCCCATTCACGAGAATCTGAAGGTGAATCAGTCGCGAGGAACCGCTTCTCGTAACTACAACGTCGTTCATTGCCAGCTCGCGAAACAACTGTCCGTCCTGATGTACCTCGAGCAGACAACGCTCCTCGATGGAATAATCGTCGTCAATCACTCTTTGCAGTGCTGCCTTTGCGCCCTTATAGTCCGCCGCAGTCAAAAAGCCCAGATTGCCGAGGTTGATTCCGAGCACCGGCAGACCGCGCTCCTTAAGTGCCTTCGCCGCGTGCAAAAAGGTTCCGTCTCCACCGAGCACGATTCCGCACTCCGTCTCTTCCGGGATGCTCTCCGTCATCGGTGCTTCGCCGGTCGCAAACGGCTTGCACACGTACACTTCGCACTGCTGCTCACGCAAAAATGCGGCAAGCTCCTCCGTGCAACGTCCGCCGGGATCCTTTTCTCTATTTGCTATGATACAAAAATGCTTCATCTCGTATCCTTTCTGCCTGTTGCTTCGTGATCGCAAATGCGGTACACTCCTCCTCAGGTCTTAGCTGTGCGTAAAGCAAATACTCGATATTACCGTTTTGTCCGCATATCGGCGAGTAATCGAGCTGCAGAGGTCGATAGCCCAAAGACATCGCGAACTCGACAATTCTCATAATCACGGTAGCATGAATCTTCTTATCCTTCACTACTCCGTGCTTTCCTATGTATTCCCGTCCCGCTTCGAACTGTGGCTTGATCAAAAAGACTCCGTAGCCGCCGTCCTTCGTAAGTGCGGCAATCGCCGGCAGGACCTTTGTAAGGGACACAAAGGACACGTCCGCCACCGCAAAATCCACCGGACCTCCGATGTGCTCCTTCGTCACGTCACAGATGTTCGTCTGTTCCATGGAGACAACCCGCGAATCCTCTCTTAGTTTTGCGGCGAGCTGATCGGTTCCAACATCCACAGCATACACCTTACGGGCACCATTTTGCAACATGCAATCCGTAAACCCTCCGGTAGATGCGCCGACATCGAGGCATACGAGGCCCTCAAGACTAAGTCCGTACTTTGTAACGACCTTATGCAGCTTCAAGCCGCCCCGGCTGACAAATGGAATCTCGTCACCGACTACGGTGATTTCACAATCGTCCTCTACCTTCAAGCCGGGCTTCGTTACACATACCCCGTTCACAGATACTCGGCCTGCCGTAACACACTCCTTTGCACGCTCACGCGAGCCGCAAAGCTGTCGTTGCACAAGCAGTATATCCAACCGTTCCTTCATCCTTATCCTCTCCGATACTCTTCAAGAATACGCTTCGTAATTCCGTCCGCTGTCAAGCTATAGTCTTCCAGCAGCTCCTTGTACGCTCCGTGTGGCAGAAATTCCTTCGGAAGTGCAATCGAAACCGTCTGCATCGGCAGTCTTTGCTCCGTGCAAAATGCGGCAACCTGCTGACCGAAGCCACCGGTCGAAATGCCCTCTTCGATTGTAACCAGATGACTGTGATCTTTAGCAAGCTCACAAATCAAGTCAGTATCCATCGGCGCCAAAAATCTGGCATCTACCAAGGTAACGCCGATGCCTGCCTCATGCAAGCTCTCACGCACCCTTTGCAATGCACTCTCATACGGACCGGTAAATACGATGGCTACATCCTGTTCACGGCACAGCACCTGTGCCTTTCCATAGACAATCGGCTCGGTCTCGCTCTCGTTGTTCTCACAATCGGCAGAGCCTCGCGGATAACGAACGGCTACCGGACCGTTATGCTCCATAGCAAACCGAAGCATCGCGCTCAGTTCCCGTCCGTTTCTCGGAGCCATCACCGTCATGCCGGGCATTTGCGTCAAAAATGCGATATCAAAGATGCCTTGGTGCGTCTCTCCGTCACTACCGACAATGCCTGCACGGTCGATTGCGAATACAACCGGAAGGCGGTTCAAACACACGTCATGCAGCAGCTGATCGTATGCGCGCTGCAGGAATGTAGAATATACGGCAAACACGGGATGCAAGCCGCTCGCCGCCATACCTGCGGCAAAGGTTACCGCGTGCTCCTCCGCGATTCCGACATCGAAAAATCGCTCCGGATACGTCTTGGAAAATGCACTCAAGCCGGTTCCGCTTGCCATTGCAGCCGTAATCGCCACCATCTCCGGATGTTCTGCTCCCAGACGAAGCATCTCATCACCGAACACCTCCGTGTACGTCTTCGCAAGCTTAGACGCTATCACCTCTCCCGTTGCAATTCGAAACGGGGAAATGCCGTGGAAACGGCTCGGCTCTTCTTCGGCAAAACGGTAGCCCTTTCCCTTCTTCGTTACGACGTGCAGCAGTACCGCACCGTCCACCTGCTCTGCGGCGTGCAGCGCCTGCAGCATATTCGGAATACTATGTCCGTCTATAGGACCGAAATACGTCAGTCCCATCTCAGTAAAGAAGTCTCCCGGAATCAACATCTGTCGAATGGAATCCTTCGTCTTTTTCAATGTTCGCGCCAAGCGTTCACCCAAATTGGAGCGATTGAGCACGTGCTCCACTCCGTTCTTAAAATCCAAATAACCGGAGCTCATTCGCACCTTACCGAGATAGTTCGCCATGCTTCCTACATTTTGCGAAATCGACATCTCGTTGTCGTTGAGAATGATAATCACGTTGCTGCGAAAATGTCCGACGTTGTTGAGCGCCTCGTAAGCCATACCGCCCGTAAGCGAGCCATCGCCGATTACCGCAACGACTCGATTGCTTTCACCCTTGATGTCTCTGGCCTTCGCCATACCGGCAGCGACCGATACCGAGGTCGAGCTATGTCCGGTATCAAATGCATCGCAAGCACTCTCCGACATCTTCGGAAATCCGCTGATTCCGCCTTTCGTTCTCAAGGTGGAAAATTGCTCTCGTCTTCCCGACAAAATCTTGTGGGTGTAAGCCTGATGTCCGACATCCCAAATCAGCTTATCCTCGGGAAAGTTCAAGAAACGATGTAACGCAATCGTCAGTTCTACCGTTCCCAGATTCGATGCCAGATGTCCGCCGTTTCGACTCACGGTCGAAAGAATCAGCTTACGAATCTCCTTCGCCAGCTTCGGCAGCTGGTCCTCGGGAAGCTTCTTTATGTCATTCGGTTGATTTATCTGATTCAGCCATTCGTTCATGGTCTGCCTCCATTTCCTCGACAAGCATGTCTGCTACATCGTTCTGTTCACCAACGAGCCAATGAGGCACGGCAAAAAGTCATCTCCGCCCGCAGCATCGTACTGACGCAGCAGCTCAGTTGCTTCGGCGGAAAGCTTCGCCACCGCACGTCTTGATTCTTCCAAGCCATGCAGGGTTACGTAAGTAGTCTTCGCATTTTTCTCATCGCTATGCACGGGCTTGCCAAGCTCCTCAGTCGTGCTCGTCACATCTAAGATGTCGTCCTGAATCTGAAATGCCAGGCCGACTCCTGCTGCCACGCGTTCTACCGCATCCACTGTCTCCTGCGGTGCCTGTGCCAAAATCGCTCCGATCATCATCGAAGCCTCAAGCAATGCGCCGGTCTTATTCTGATGAATGTAGCTCAGCTCAGCTTCCGTCAATGTCGAGCCGCTTTTCATCACATCCACCGACTGGCCACCGACCATGCCAAATGCTCCGGCCTTTCCGGCAAGCACACGAAGTGCCGGTACAATCGCCGCATCAAGCGTTGCATCGCCGGTTCCCGCACGAAGCGCCGTCTCATATGCAAAATTCAAAAGTGCATCTCCCGCGAGAATGCCCATCGCATGTCCGTACTTTTTGTGCGTAGTCAGCTTGCCGCGACGGTAGTCGTCGTTGTCCATTGCCGGCAAATCGTCATGCACAAGCGAGTACGAATGGATCATCTCCATCGCCGCCATAAACGGAGCAACGAGCGTATCGAGGTATTCCTCTTTTCCGCCGAGATAGCGATACGTCTCCTGAATCAACATCGGTCGAATGCGCTTACCGCCGTTCTCGACGCTGTAGCACATCGCCTCGAGCAGCTCCATCTGCACTCCCTCCACAGCGGGAAGGTAGCTCAGCACGCGACTTTGCGTCTCTTCTGTTCTCGCTTTTAAGCGCGTCTCCCAATTACTCATTTTCGGACATGCTCCCCTCTTCCAATATCTCAAGCTCCTTCTCTACACGGTCAATCAGCTTGTTGCAGGTCTGAATCCTGCCCATGCCCTCCTTGTAGAGAGAAAATGTCTCATCCAGCGTCAGACTGTCGCTCTCCAGCTGCTGCAACAGCTCCTCCAGTGCAGCCAAATGCTCCTCTAACGTCACATTCTTATCTTCCATCTCAAACCTCCATTAGGAACGGGAAATGCTCACAACCTCCGCCGTCAATTCGCCGTCCGCAAGATGAATCCCCAATCGATTGCCGACCGCGGTATTTCCGACTCCGGTCAACGGTCTTCCTTGCTCGTCTGTCACAAAGCCATAGCCCTTACTGAGCTTCGCAAGCGGTGACATGCCATGTAGCTTCGTGGCCAGCATCTCCAAACGATGCTTGCTCCGCTCGAGCGCACGCGACATCCTTTGCTCAAGCAGCTCCTCATGTCTTAGCACCTGCTCACGCTTACGGTCCAATCGACGCGACGGAGAATTGTACTGCAAATACTGCTTTCGGCTGTTCAGCTCCTTGCGACAGCTTTCCAGCTTTCTCAGCACCGCCGCATACAAGGACGCATGCAAATCCACCAAAAAACCATCGAGTGCCGATGCCTCCTTAGTCGCCAGTTCCGCCGCTGCGGAAGGGGTCGGCGCACGTAAATCCGACACATAATCGATAATCGTCGTATCCGTCTCGTGACCGACACAGGAGATGATGGGCGTCTCACATTCGTACACGGTCCTCGCCACCAGCTCCTCGTTAAATGCCCACAAGTCCTCTATCGAGCCACCGCCGCGACCGACGATAATCACATCGACGCCATAGCGGTCCAACCGTCTGATACCGGCTGCAACGGACTCTGCCGCTCCGACACCCTGCACCTGCGCGGGTACAAGAATCGGCTGCACATACGGATTACGTCTACGAAGAACATTGCAAATGTCCTGCAACGCCGCTCCGCTTCTTGCGGTCACAATGCCTACTCGCTTCGGAAATGCGGGAATCGGCTTCTTATGCTCCGGCGCAAACAAGCCTTCCTGCGCCAAACGCCGCTTTAGAGCCTCATACTCCTCATAAAGACGTCCTATGCCGTCTTGCTCTATTCTCGATGCATACAACTGATACCTGCCATCTCGGTCATACACGGACACGTAGCCCTTGACACGAACGCTCATGCCCTCTCTCAGCAAAAAACGCAAACCGCTTCGCACAGCCGAAGCAAACATCACACATGCCAGCTGCGCATCCGCATCCTTGAGTGTAAAGTAAATGTGCCCCGACGGGTGGTATTTGCAATTCGACACCTCTCCCTCGACCCAAAGGTCGGAAAGCAGCGCATCTCTCACAAACAAGCTCTTGATGTATGCATTTATCTTCGAAACTTTAAAGCTCTGCTCCATCTTGACTCTTAATCACCTTTGAAAGAATTCCGTTGACAAATGCGTAGGACTGATTGCCGCCATACTTCTTTGCCAGCTCTACCGCTTCATTGGCCGCAACACCGTTCGGAACACTCTCGTCATACATTACCTCATACACGCCAAGACGCAAAATGTTCAGCTCCGCACGACCGATTCTCTTGAGATCCCATCCGAGAGAGGCCTTCTCGATTACCGAATCGAGATCTCCGACGAGCTCGGATACCGCCTGATAACGGGCATACAGCTGCTCGCGAATGTCTGCCGCATACTGCGTATCCTCGAAGTAGCGCTCGACATGCTCCCTTCTCTCTTCCGCCTCGTGAAACTCAGACAAGAACAATGCCGCAAAGACATGCTCTCTCCGTTCACTCATACGAATATTCGTTTTTACCTGCGGGAGCTCCGCTCCCTGCTTCGGCTTCTGTTCCATACTGCCTGTTCCTCCAAACTTTAAAAAAAGAGGGAGTGACCGCGTAATTGACCACTCCCTGCAATACTCTCTTACGCCTTGTCAATGTCCACGCCGACGATATGCACATTTACGCGCTCTACCGTGAGTCCGGTCATACTTTCTACCGCACTTCTTACCTTCTCCTGTACTGCCTTCGCAGTCTTCGGAATTCCGTAACCGTATCTCATAACCACCGAAAGCTCTGCGCTGACGTAATTGCCCTCGATACCGATTACTACGCCCTTCGTAAGGTTCTTAATACCCAGCTTACCGATAATCTCTTTGGTCACATTACCGAACATGTAAGCAACGCCTTCTACTTCCGTAGCCGCAAGACTTACGATTGAAGCCACAACGTCCTCTGCAATATGAATGCTTCCCAAATCTCCGAGATTAGTCGGGGTAACGTATACCTGTTCTGTTTCTTTGCTCATATCTCATTCCTCACTTCTACCTCTGCTTGCAAAGGGTGCTGGGCATACGCGCACATCGACCACCGCTTTGCATCGGTATAACACCATATGAATATATATCGTTTCCATTATAGCAAAGGATAAGCAAAATGGGAAGTCTTTTTTTCCGCCTTACACAAGTTCCGAAAATCTGCCTTCCGACTGTACACTAATCTTCCATTACAGCATGCGTAATGACAATATCCTCAGCACCGGCGCCGGTCTTTCGCATAACGATATCCTCGATCTGCGCCGTCTGTGCTTCCGTCAAGGAAGCGGCATTCAAGATGACATCCACCGATTCCTCCTCGATGTGAACGACTACATCATCAAAGCCCTTTGCCTCCAATAGCGACTCCGTAACATCCTCCATCTCCGCATTTTCCGTCATTGCAACGAGTGCCGAGATGGCGTCCTTTTTCAAGTCCTCGCTGATACTCTGGTCATTTACAATGCTCATCAGTGTCTCC
The DNA here is from genome assembly GCA_045645665.1 of Lachnospiraceae bacterium. GTDB lineage: Bacteria > Bacillota > Clostridia > Lachnospirales > Lachnospiraceae > ISDg. Next base: position 27,845 of record JAZRJF010000087.1, read on the forward strand.
TTGTTCTGCGCACGGACCTGCTCTCTGCTCAGCTTAGCACCGGTAAAGAAATCCGCAGACAGCCGCGTGCTTGCGAGAATTGCCGTACCCGGTGTCTCGTCCTGTGCTTCATTTGCGGAAGCAACCTCCTCGCCGTCTGCCTGTGCATTTTCCTCACCGTCTACGGAAGCAACTTCCTCGCCCGTTGCGGCGCCATCTGCCGAGGCCTCCTCACCATTCGTTGCGGCGGTTTCCTCCGTATCCTCCGCATTTGCTTCTCCGGTCGGGCTTACTGCCGGATCCTCTGTCTGATTTGTTTCAATCGGCGGAAATTCTCCGTCGTCCGCTACCGTAAATATGTCACCGGTTCCTTCCGAAAGACCTGCCACCGGCGTCACGCTCGTCTTTCCGGACTTACCGCCGTTCACGCTTTCCTCAATCGGATCTCCGGAAAGATTTAAGTACCCTGCCACTACAATCATAATCGCCAGTGCTGCAATGATTACCTGATTGCGTTTTATGATTTTCTTCACTGTCTGACCTCCCATAATTCTTTTCAATGATATTGCAATACGCGTACTTTGTGTGCCGGTATTGCAAATAATACATATGCCGCATTTGTGATTTCCAGAACCACATTTCCGTTACCGGCCCCTTCTGCGACAACCAATACGCCCGACAAATCCGGTGCCAGCATCACCTCCACCTTGCCGACTCCCTCGGTCTGCTCGAGCACCTCCCGCAGTTTCTCCTCGTAGTACTCGGGAGTGTCGCTTGCGGGCTCCTCATGCCGAACTGTCGCGCTTTGCAGCTGCGGCTGTTCCGTGCCTTCCTCCCGTTCAAAAAAGGTGAGTGCCAAAAGGGCCACCCCCGCAAGAAACAAAGCGACAACCCTTCCGACGCCGAGCTCCTTCATTTTTTGAATCACCTTGTCCATCCTTTATTCCTCCACTGCTGTTGTCACGATATGCGAGGCGTCTACACGGTATACCTCTACGAGATACTGCTTCACGGCATTTTCCTGGTCCTTCGTCTTGCAATACACGGTTACGGACGTCAGGGTGGCACTTCCTTCCGCAATTGTCAGTTCTACGTGTACTCCGTTTACGTCGTGACCGGCATTCAAAAGCGCATCCAGCAGCTGCTTTTCCGCACTTTGCACGTAATACTCGAGGCGCGTCTCGTCTGCCTGCTCCGCGTTCTCCTCCGTCGCCTCCGCAATCCACGCCTCTCCCGTGAAAATGCTTTTTTCCTCCGCCAAAAGACCCGCCACGGGCGTCAAAATATAGATTGCGAGCATGCATCCGGTGACGAGCCGCAGGTATTTTCCGTAGCGCTCCAAATCCGTGAGCTGCAGCGCAACGTTTATCAATATCATGAGTATGATCATCCTCTGAATGGTAAGTAGCATGCACATCCTCCTATTCTTACGCCACTATGAGGTCGTAACGCAGGCAATGACGAGCACCAAGGCAAATGCCAGCACCGCCGCCCATACGATATCGAACAGCAGCTGCACCGCATCCGCCGCAGCCTCCAGACACGACGCCATCCCCTTGTCGGCAATGACACTTGCCACTGCTGCCACAATGCGAAACAACAGCTGAAAGAGAAACAGCTTGATGAGCGGCCGTACGCACAGCACGACAAGCAGCACGATGCCCGCGGCACCCACCGCATTTTTCACAACGACGCCCGCTCCGAGCACGGTCTGACTCGCTCCCGAGAATAGGCCCCCGAGGCCCGGAATCGCGCTCAGCGCATTTACCAACGTGCTTTGCTTCAGCTTGTCCACGCCCGGCGTCAGCAGGCTGTTGATTGCGGCAAAGCCGGTCGTCAACACGAGAATGCTCTTACGTCCCCACACAATGACGCGCTTCACGAGGCTCGAAAAGCCGCTGAGCGAGCCTTCCATCGGCAGGTGGTTGCTCACCGCCAGCAGCAGATAAATGTTGCACAGCGGCAGCAGCGTCGCCTGCATAATATTTTGCGCCAACGTGATGAGCATCAGGTAGATTTGATAAAATGCCGTGACGGACGTAATTCCAACGCAAAAGGTGATGCAGCCAAGGTAGACCGGAACGAGCATTTTCATAAACGACACGAGATACGATAGCGTCGTGGCCGCAACGGAAGCCGCCTCGAGATACGCCTGCGCAAGCACGCCGAACATCAGAAGAAATGCGACATAGCTTCCCATCTTCGCGACCTGCGGATTCGAAAATGCCCGCGAAAAGGTCGACAGCAGCGCAGAAACCGCCACAATCAACAGCAGCCGGCCGAAAAACCAAAGCTCGCCGAACAAGCCCTCTATCGCCTTCTTCCCGATGATTGAAAGCAGTCCGGACAGCGTAAAGCCCTCCTCCGACAGAATCAAATCGGACAGCATTTCCCCAAAGGAAATGTCTTTCGTCTCCTCATGTCCCCTCAACAGTTCATCAACTTCGGAATAATCGAGCTGTCCGAGGAAGCCCTCCACATAGCTGTCCGTCGGTGACTCCTCTGCACGTGCTGTCATTTGGCTTAGAAGAAGCATTAGGGTACACAGAAACAGAACGGTCATTTTCCTACGCAAACTGCAAGATCACCTCCACCAGCTGAAGTAGAATCGGCATGCTCACGCCCAAGATGGTCAGCTTCGCGACGAGCGCAATCTGCTCCGCCAGCACCTGATGTCCGGCGTCCTTGCAAAGGGCTCCGCCCAGCTCGCCGACGTAAGCGAGCCCCGTAATCTTCATGAGAAGCTCAAAATACTCATTTCCCAGCTCGAGCGATTCGAACAGTCCGTACAAGGTTGCCGCGATACCACTCACTCTAGACACCGCGATCATCATCACGTAAATGCACGCGGTCACCGAGATGGCCATCGCCAGTGTCGCGTCGCTTTTCTTCGCCATCCCCGCGCCCAACATCGCCACGAAGCAGACCAATACGATTGTCAGCATGTACTCTCTCCTCGCATACGCTACATGCCGTCCAATGAGAACAGCGTTTCGATTGTCTGAAACAGCTCCGCTATGTACGGAAGCACCCAGCTGAGTACTAAGATCAGTCCCGCAAGGCTCGTGAGAAATGCCTGGTCCTCACGGCCGGAATGCTTCAATATCTGTCCCAGCATAGACACTAAGATGCCGACTGCCGCTATCTTGAATATGAGATATATGCTCATTCTTACTCTCCCTCCGCATCCTACGATGCCCGATTCTACAGCAGCACGAGCGTGACAAATACGCCGAACAGGATGCCGAGATTTCGGTACAGACGGCACTTTTCCGTCACTTCCGCATTTAGCTGCTGCAGTTCACCCTCCGCATACGTTACGTAGCGCTGCAATATCGTCTCCTGCAACCGACAGTCCGCCAACCCAAGCTGCTCGCCGATGGCTATGAATTGACGCATGTCCTGCTCCTTCATGCACGGACTGCTCAGCTTATCGCCTACCACGCGTGCCCATATGTCGGACACCGGCTCTCCGGTATATTCGAGCAGGTTGTCCGCGATTTCGCAAAATGCATGTCCGTACGCATTTGCCGCATAACGTCCTACCTGTAGCAGTGCCTCGGGCAGCGACAAGCCGGTGCTTCGAATCTCTGCCTGCAGCAGCTCGATTGCACGCTTCCCGTCTGTGAGTCGTTCCTGTCTTGCGCGCAATTGTCTCCCGACCATACACCCGCCGAGAGCCCCCGCACTAATGACGAATATCGCCCCCAACAACCTAATCCACATAGAAAGCCTCCATTTCCAGACTTCGCGTCCCGTCCTCTTGCTTAGCGATCGTTACAATCCCTTTGAAATGCCCGATATCGAGCAGTCTTCTCCACTTCTCATGTCGCACAAGCTCCTCCTTGCTGCCGGCATGCGCCGTCATCAGCATATAACAGCCTCGCCCGAGCGCCTCCTCCACCGCGTCTACGTCCTCGCCGCTGACCTCATCAAGCGCCAGATAATGCGGTGCCATCGTTCGCAGCAAGATACGAAGCCCCTCGGCCTTTCCGCACGTATCGAGCACATCGGTGCGTGGCCCAAGGGCATTTTGCGGAACTCCCTCGTGACAGGCGCCGATCTCCGAACGCTCGTCCACCACGCCTACCGTGTAACCACTCTCCGACAGGCCGCGTATCATGTCACGAAGCAAGGTCGTCTTGCCGGCACCGGGCGGCGAAAGAATGAGGATGCTTCCCGGCTTGTTACGAAGCTGAAAGCTTTCGAGCACTTCCTCGGCACAGCCGCATCGCTCATGCGCCACTCGCAGATTCATCGAGCCGACCTTGTGCATGCGAAGTCGCCCGTTCGGGTCGCAGAGCATTTCCCCGCAAATGCCGACACGATGCCCGCCGGCGATGGTGAGATAGCCCTGTCTCAGCTGCTCCTCGGCGGCATAGACGGAATAGTTGCAAAGGTATGTAAGCATTTCCGCAAGCAGTGCTTTGCTCAATACATATGCATGTCCCTTTTCCAATATGCGTTTTTCCTCTTTGCCGTAGCTCGGCGAATACAGACTGCCGTCCGACATGAGCATCGCCTCCCTGCCCGCATAGCGTAGGAAGATCGGTTGGCCGGCCCGAAGCCGCACCTCCTCGAGCTGCGCAAAATCCTCGACCGCGCGCTGCATTTTCTCTCTAAGACTCAGCGGAAACACCCTCAATATTTCTTCTCGTACTCCCATCGTACCTCCTCTCCGTCCTGCCGTGGTAGCACTGTGGCTTGTCTTTTTGTCCGCCACCTCTTGTCCCAATATATGAACCGCGGGACAAATTATGCATTGCAAAATGAAACCGCGTGACGTATGATAATTGCAGAAACGGACAAGAGAGGATTTGTTCAGATGCAGTACGGCTTGATCGGAAAAAAGCTGGAGCACAGCTATTCGAAGATAATACATGAGATGTTACGAGACGCCCCTTATGAATTGGTGGAGCTGACAGAGGAGGAAGTGGGCTCCTTTTTAAAGGCGAAGGAGTTTCGCGGAATGAACGTTACCATTCCGTACAAGCAGACCGTCATCCCGTATATGGACGAGCTCGACTCGTCGGCGGAGAAGATCGGCGCCGTGAATACTATCGT
>JAZRJF010000088.1:0-21599 GCA_045645665.1 Lachnospiraceae bacterium
CAATAATGTTCGCACAATAATAGCGGCTCCCGAATGACCGGAAGCCGCTATCTTTATTGTCTTTATGTACTATATCGAATTACTCTGCGTCAAAGCCTGCAGCTTCCTTCATCTGAAGAACACCGTACATTGCGTACTTCGGTCTCAGCAAGGAATCGTACAACAACGGGCTACGCTCGGATCTCCAAGAAAGTGTATCGGAGAAGCCCCAAATCGTAAGGGAATCCATCTTTACCGTGCCGTCCTTTGCTCTCTGAAGAAGACCGTTGATCAGGTTGTAGTAGTACTGACCCTGAATCTTGAGGTTCTCCTCGGTAGGCTTCTTGATAACCGGCCAAGAGCCGAGACATACGTCAAGCTCGGTAAGGTTTACCTTCAAGCCGAGGGAGCCGATTCTATCAACGGTTGCAAAGTAGTCCTCAAGGCTATCCTCGGTATAGAGATGAGCCTGGAAGCCAACACCGTCAATGAGGTACTCACCATTCTCGTCCTTCAACGTCTGTACGAAATTGTAGAGAGTCTCGGTCTTGAACTGCTCGTTGTAGTCATTGTAGTAAAGGTCAACGTGCTCGGGAGCATACTTGTCTGCATAGTAGAATGCATACCAGAGGTAATCCTCACCGATAACCTGCTTCCACAAGCAATCACGCGTCTTACCGTCTTCCATCCATGCCTCATTTACTACGTCGTATGCGTAGATCATATCCAAGTAGCCAAGCTCTTCAAGCTCTTCGAATACCTGCTTGATGTAGCTTTCCATTCTCTTAAGCATCTCATCGCGGCTTACAAGTGCGTTCTTTGCATCAAAGCCTTCGTAGAAAATCCAGCTCGGAGTCTGGCTGTACCATACCAAGGTATGGCCACGAACTGCCATGTCATTTTCCTTACACCACTTAAGAAGTTCCTTCGTCATATTGTTGAAATTCACTACAAGCTCGCCTGCTGCCTTACTTGCGTTCTGGTCAAGCGTATAGTCGGGCTTCATGTGGTTCTCAAGCGTAATACTGTTGAAGTGTTCCTTAATCAAACCGGAAAAATAGTTGTTCGAAATCATTCTGTCGGAAAGACATACACCGGCCTTAAGGCCTGCCTCACCAAACACTTCTTTAATCGTAGTCTCAATCGGAGCCGTAGTCGGAGTCGGACTCGAGGTCGGCTTCGGGCTCGGGGTCGGGGTTTCTTCGGGGGTCGGGGTTGCAGTAACGGTCGGCTCATTCTCTGCGGGCTTATCTTCCTTACAAGCCACAAGAAGGAGTGCGAACATCATAGCAATCACACATATCTTCCATCTTTTCATGCTAGGTCTCCCTTTCGTACAAAAATATATCATCACGGATACCACATATCCGCATATTAATAATACCATGAAATCCCGCAATGTCAATGTCCTATTGCAAAGAAAGTCGCCCCGATTGTACAGGGCGACTTCGATAATGTCTCAATTTTCTATGCATTCGGACAAAAATGTCCTGCGAGATTACAGTCTCTTCAAAAGCTCTTCTCTCAGCTCTTCGTAGCCGGGCTTTCCGAGCAACGCGAACATGTTCTTCTTGTAGCTCTCTACACCGGGCTGGTTGAACGGATTCACTGCGAGCATATAGCCGCTCACACCGCAAGCAAACTCAAAGAAGTAGAACAGCTGACCGAGGGAATACTCGCTCTGGTCCGGAACGCGAATCATCAAATTCGGAACGCCGCCGTCGATGTGTGCGAGCTGCGTACCCTTCATTGCATTCTTATTCACGAAATCCACCGTCTTGCCTGCGAGGTAGTTCATACCGTCAAGGTCAACCTCCTCAGCCTCAAGCACAATCTGCTCCGTGCTGTTCTCGAGCTCCATAACGGTCTCAAACAACGTGCGCGCGCCATCCTGAATAAACTGACCCATGGAATGCAGGTCGGTCGTAAGGTCTACGCTTGCCGGGAAGATACCCTTCTGGTCCTTGCCCTCGCTCTCGCCGTAGAGCTGCTTCCACCACTCACTGATAAAATGCATGGACGGCTCGTAATTTGCAAGCACCTCGATGCCCTTACCCTTGCGATAGAGAACATTACGGATTGCTGCGTACTTCACTGCAGCATTTTCCTCAAATGCAGCATTGATGCACTGCTCACGCATGCTTGCCGCACCTGCCAACAACGCATCCACATCTGCGCCGCTCACTGCGATCGGAAGAAGTCCTACTGCGGTCAATACCGAGAAACGGCCGCCGACATCGTCCGGCACTACAAAGCTCTCATAGCCCTCTTCGGTAGCTACCTTCTTGAGCGCTCCTCTTGCCTTATCGGTCGTCGCATAAATTCTCTTGTTAGCCTCTTCTCTGCCGTACTTCTCAATCAACAGCTTCTTGAACACACGGAAAGCAATCGCCGGCTCCGTAGTCGTTCCGGACTTACTAATCATATTGATCGAGAAATCGCGGTCTCCGATTACCTGAATCAAATGTGCGATATAGGTCGAGCTGATGCTGTTGCCTACATAATAAATCTCCGGAGTCTTGCGAATCTCCTTCGATACGCTGTTATAAAAGCTGTGGCGAAGAAATTCGATTGCCGCACGTGCTCCGAGATAGGACCCGCCGATACCGATTACGAGCAACACCTCGGAATCGCTCTGAATCTTCGCTGCCGCCTGCTTAATACGAGCAAGCTCTTCCTTGTCATATGCAATCGGGAGGTCAACCCATCCCAAAAAATCGTTGCCTGCGCCTTCACCGGACAAAAGCTCTGCCTTTGCAGCCTCTGCCTGCTTCTTTACAAGTGCCACTTCCTCCTCGCTCATAAACTTCAACGCGCCGGAGTAGTCAAATGTTACATTCCCCATAAATGAGTCCTCTCTTCTCAAAGTATATCGGCCGCCTCACGCCTGTGACTACCGAACATTCTAATTATATCAAACCCACTTATGCAATGCAAGTGTCCAACCATGGTTATTCGAAAATGCGAGGCATTTTCACAGTGTCGTGCCATTATGTAAGATACTCTTTCAATACGTCCTCAATAATCTCGGTTTCCTGCTCGGCGCGGTCTCTGCTGACTGCATACTCGTCCTGCAGCTTGGCGAGGTATTTCTCGCGCAGGCGTCTTTGCTTCTCCTCGTATACCGACTGCAATGCGGCCTGCTTTTCGCGTGCGCGCTTCTCCTCCTTGCGACGCTTTTCCGAAAGCCTTGCACGTTGCTCCTGACGCTCCTTCTCTGCCTTTGCCTCCATCGCACGTCGCTCTCTTTCCTCGCGCTCCTCACGCTCCTTGCGTCTGCGCTCCTGTCTCATGCGGATTTCCTCGAGACGCAGCTCGCGAAGCTCTGCCAAACGGTCCTCCTCTGCCTGTACGCGACGATTCAGCTCGTCTGCCTGCGTACGACGATTCAGCTCCTCTGCCGTTTTTTTATTCACCATGCCTTCTGCTAAGGTTGCATATTCTGCGCGGTGGACAGCCTTTTCGCCTTTTTGCTTGCTCTTAGCCACTGCCGGCTCTGCGCTCTTTACGGCAACCTCTTTCTCGAACTCCTGCGCCTTCGCAGTCACTATCGCAGAATCCTCTTCGGATACAATCGCAGTGACGTCAATTGCTCCACCGGCCTCTTCAACAGCGGTTCCATTTGCGGGGACAACCCCCTTTGTCTCCTCGGTAGCCCCCTCGGTCACGCTCGACCGACATGCCTTTTCCGACGCCTTGGCAGATCGATACGCTCTCTCGAGCTTGGGCCGAAGTGCATTTTCCAACAGCTCACGATACGCAAGCTCCACTCGCTCACGACTGTTCGATACGTCACACAACTGCTGCAAGCAGCGGCACACAATCGCTGCCACAACGCCGTAGCCGATTACTTCAAGACAATAATCCGTAGGAAAATGCTGCGCCGACGCATACAACGCCGCTGCCACACCAAGACCCACGCACAGTGCAGGTGCTTGTCCGGACAGCTGCTCCCACGTTCTGAGGCGAAGCACTGCAAACCTCTTTTCCTCCATTTGTCCTCGTACAAACAGCTTCACATCTACCAATCCCCCGCGCTTCCGATAATATTCCTCGAAGCGCCCCTGCAGCTTGGCACACCAGCCACGTTTCTTTTCTTTATTACGAAGCAATTGCATCCGATATCTTCTGTAAATGCCGGTCAATCCCACGGCCGGCAACAGACCGAGCGCGAGCGGCACGATGAACAAATAGGGAACCCTGTGATCCATAAACACTTCCAACAGCATGTCCTTTTCTCCTTTACATGATTTTACATCATTATACTTTCTACACGGATGGATGAAAAGATGCTTTCGCTGTGAAGGAAAGGATTTCGCTCGACAACAAGCTACATTTTCGCCGCATTTTCGCGGTGCATTTATGAAAAAATTCCACTATTCTTTCGGCGTTGCTTGTGATATACTACTATACGCAGTCGCCCGGAGCGACGCATTACATAGGATGACATATGGAGAATTCGAATGAATTTACGAAAGCTAAAACGAATCATTAAGCGCTTGTGGCGACTTTGTCGTCCGCAGTGCATTGCTTTTCTAGTCGTGGTGGCGCTGTTGATTGCTTTGTTGGTTTACAGCTGCGCTAAGGATGACGCTTCTAAGCCGAGCAGCTCGTCGCAGGTTTCGACGACGCCGACCGGCCAACTGACTGAGACACTGCTTCCGTCCCCGACTGCTACGCCGGCGCCGACCGATTCGCCGACACCGACACCGGAGCCGCTTTACGGCTACACCGACAGCACGACGACGGACGTGAATGCCGTGCCGATTGAGAAGGAGGGCTGGGAGGTCGACTTCCTGATGCTCGTCAATTGGAACAATCGCCTCAAATACTCCGGCAATCCGGAAGGGCTGGTGTATGTGAAAGATGTGCTGAGTTCGAACAAATACATCATTGAGGACCCGGAAACCTGCATGTGCAACGAAACCGCTTTGCAGGCCTTGAAGCAGATGAGCGAGGACGCGCTCGCTGCAGGCTGTCCTTACGTAAAGATATCTCAGACCGGTGCTTACCGCACCTTTAAGACACAGGATGATTTCTGGCAGGCCAGAATCGAGTCCGATCCGAACTACGGAGCCGATCCGTACAACAATCCCCCGCGTACCGTTCCGGCAAATGCGAGTGAGCACCGTACGGGACTCGGCTTTGACATCTGGGTTCCGGATTCGCAGTACGCTTGGTTCCACGAGAATTGTCACCGCTACGGTTTCATTTTGCGATACCCCGGCGACAAGATTCGTTACACGGGAATTATGTATGAGCAGTGGCATTTCCGCTACGTTGGTGTAGAGGCCGCTACGGAGATGCGCGACATGGGCTTCTGCCTTGAGGAGTACATTGCATTTCTCAACGGTGCGGACATTACGCCGTACCCGACGAAGCCGGTAACTCGCCCGACCGCAACTCCGACTCCCGGACCGACTACTTCGGTTCCGATGTCCCCGACACCGACACCGACCATAACACCGACTCCGGGGCTTGTTCCTGACGGAACGCCGACACCGACACCGGAAATCGAACCGGATGGTTCGCTTACGCCGACGCCGGAACCCGCAACTCCTACGCCGAGTCCGACACCGACGCCGGAACTTCCACCGGAAGGCACAACGCCTATGCCGGAGCCTGTAACTCCTACGCCGAGTCCGACACCGGAACCCGTGCCTGAGACGCCGGCGCCTGAGAATCCGGAAGAAACGCCCGAATAGAAGCCGGGCCCGAATAGAACAAAACATAAGAGCCGATACGGAAACAACTCCATATCGGCTCTTTTACTGTCTTTGTATTCTTTGTTACCGGCCCAGTCAACCGGCACGTCCTGTAGGCTCATCGCGTCTTTGCGTGGAACATCAATATCGCTGCTGCCACCGCAGCATTCAACGATTCTACCTGCCCCTCCATCGGAATTCGAACGCAAGTCTGCGCCTTGGCGGTTGCTTCGGGCGTCAGTCCATTTGCCTCATTACCAATCATGATTGCATACTTCCTGCCGTAGTCCGGCTCCGTATACGGTACAGACCCGCTCAAATGCGCCGCATACAACGTAAGCCCACGCTCCTTTAAGTCATCCAGCTTCTCCGTCAACTCGGTAGTGTAGACAAACGGCACGCGCAATATCGCACCCATCGTAGAGCGCACTACCTTCGGATTGTAGATGTCCACCGAATCCTCCGACAGAACGATTCCGGTCATGCCGGCTGCCTCTGCGGTTCGCACGATCGTACCGAGGTTACCCGGGTCGCGTAAGCTCTCAAGCACGAGAATTCTCGCGTCGTCCTCCGAAAGCATCTGCTCCATCGTATATTCCGGCATCCTCACAATCGCCAGCACACCCTGCGGTGTCACGGTCTCCGCAATCTGATCGAATACGGCATCCGACACCGTCTCATACGAGCAAGCGGCCAACTCGGCCTTTTCTTCCTCGCTCAGCCCCGCAAGGCCCTTTTCCGACCAATACGCTTTCACGATTCGCTCCGGCGCCTGTCTTAGAATCTCAAAGAACATCTTGTGACCCTCGCAAACAAATGCTCCGGCCTCCTCGCGTTCCTTTCGCTTCTTCAACAGCGCAGTCACCTGCTTTAGCTGCGGATTGTTTCTCGCTGTAATCACGTCTCGTCACCTGCACTTCCTGTCAAATGCAATGCCTACTCCACAATGCCATACAACGCGCACTGTGCCTCGATGCTATACCAAAATCACTGCTCTTCGCTCATGTTCGCGAGCTTCGCTGCCTGATCGGCACCAACCAAATTGTCCACGATCTCCTGAATGTCACCGTTCATAATGTCATCCAGACGATAGGACGTAAAATGAATTCTGTGGTCCGTGCAACGTCCCTGCGGGAAATTGTACGTACGAATCTTCTCCGAACGATCACCGGTACCAACCTGATTCTTTCGGTTCGCAGCCTCTTCCTTCTGCTTCTTTTCCAACTCCAAATCGTACAGCTTTGCGCGCAATACCTTAAATGCCTTGTCGCGGTTCTTAAGCTGTGACTTCTCGTCCTGACACGAAATGACGATACCGGTCGGAATATGCGTAAGACGTACTGCCGAGTCTGTCGTGTTGACACACTGACCACCATTACCGGAGGAGCGGAATACGTCGATTCTACAGTCATTTGGATCAATCTGTACGTCTACATCCTCCGCCTCGGGCATGATTGCCACCGTCGCGGTAGACGTGTGAATACGACCGCCGGACTCCGTTACCGGAATTCTCTGCACACGGTGTACTCCACTTTCAAACTTCAGCTTAGAATAAGCGCCCTGACCGTTGATCATAAACACAACTTCCTTGATGCCGCCGATTCCGCTTTCGCTAAGGCTCATCAGCTCGGTCTTCCAACGCTTAGACTCTGCATATTTGCTGTACATACGGTACAGCTCTGCGGCAAACAACGCCGCCTCATCGCCGCCGGCACCGCCACGAATCTCGACAACTACGTTCTTGTCGTCCATCGGATCCTTCGGCAACAAAAGAATCTTCAGCTCACCCTCCAGACGCTCTACGTCTTCCTTGCTCTGGGCAAGCTCTTCCTTTGCCAGCTCGCGCATCTCTTCATCGGTCTCGAGCTCCAACATCTCAAGACTGTCCTCTATGCTCTGCTTAGCGGCTTTGTACGCGCGATACGCTTCTACAATCGGAGCGCAGTCGCTTTGCTCTTTCATCAGCTTGCGGAATCTGTTCTGGTCCGAAACAACCATCGGGTCAGTCAGCTCAAGCTGCAGCTCTTCAAACCGCTTTAGCAAATCCTCTAGCTTGTCAAACATCTTCTTATCTCACTTTCTTATCAATTAAATGCCCGGTCACCACGCGGTCCAAGCCCGCATAATCCCGATGCACCTCTACATTCTCAAAACCCGCGTCGCGCAAAAGTCCCGCAACGCTCTCGCCCTGATCAAACCCGATCTCCAGCATCAAATAGGCTCCACGGCTTCCCTCGCCTACGCGCAAATGCTTCGGCGCCTCCTTTGCCAAAACCCGATAAAAGTCCAGCCCGTCCTCGCCGCCGTACAAAGCCAGTCTCGGCTCATACTCGCGCACCTCCGGCATCAGCTCTCTTAGCTGCTCCGGCGGAATGTATGGCGGATTGGATACTATGACGTCGAATTCTCCTTCCACCGCGGAAAACATATCACTCTTAGCAAAATGCACGTCCGCCTCGAGTCGCAAAGCATTTTCCTTCGCCACCGAAAGAGCCTGCTCGGATATATCAACCGCTGTCACGCTCTTCGGCTCTCCCAGCTTCGCCAAGCTGATGGCAATGCAGCCGGAGCCGGTGCACACATCCAACACGTCCGCACCCTTGCACTTCTCAAGTGCAAGCATAACCAAATGCTCCGTATCCTGCCTCGGAATCAACACGTCCTTATTCACATGAAAGCAAAGGCCCATAAACTCCTGCTCACCCGTAATCTGCTGTAGCGGTTCTCGCTTGCAACGTCTCTCAACGAGCGTGGCATACTCTGCGGCCACCTCATCGGGGATGCTCTCTTCGCGTCGCATAAGCCATGCGGCTCCGTTCATCCCGGTGATGTGCCACAAAAGATACTTTGCCTGTAGTTCGGCCTCCGGCACCTCCGACGCCTCCAAGCGCCTTAGAGCCTGCTCCATTGCTTCCCTGTAGGTCATAGCCCTTCTCCCATATCATCGTGTCCAAAATCGCACATTGCCGTGCATCCTCACGCCGAGTCCTCAGACGTCACCGCTCCTGTGCAGCGTCATCCTCCTGCGCAGTTTCCTGTGCAGTTTCCTGTGCAGACTCCGTCAACTGCTTCGGGTACAAATCGCCCGTCTCGCCTGCGGCAAATGCCTGCCAGTCGAACACCGCCTCCACCGACGCAATCGCTACCTCGAGCATGGAATCGTCGGGCTCCTTCGTCGTCAAGGCCTGCATCCACATACCGGGACGACTGATGATGTTCATGAATACATTTTCCTTACGGCCGGCCAGCTTCAGCACCTCGTAGCTGATACCCGCCACAACAGGCAATAGCAACAGACGCACGCCGAAACGCACCAGCACGCGAATAATCTTAGAGCTTCCCGTATAAATCGGAAATGCGTTCACTACCGAAAATACAAGAATACTGATTACCATAACAAGAATCATAAAGCTCGTACCGCAGCGCTTATGCTCCTTCGAGGAAGCGCGTGCATTTTCCACCGTCAGCGGAAGTCCGTGCTCGATACAATTGATTGTCTTATGCTCCGCACCATGATACTGGAACACTCTCTGGATGTCCGGCATCAATCCGATGAGCGCAACGTATGCCACGAAGATCAAAATGCGCACTACGCCCTCTACCGTACTGATAAACAGTGCCGAATCGATCTTCAAAAGACTCTGCAGAAGCTCCGATACAACGAGCGGAAGGAAGAAAAACAATCCGATGGACAATGTCAAGGACAAAAGGATTGCAAAGAAAATGGCCGTCGGCGTCAACACGCTCTCTTCCTTTACAGCCGCCTTCTCTTCCTCGGTAATCTGCTTCACTACGGACTTGGTCACTTCCTGCGAAGTGCCTTCAGCAGCTTCCGATACACTATCGGCCGCATCGGTGGCAGCAGTCACCACAGCTGATGTCTCCTCCTGTGCAGCCGCCTTCTTGCCCTTCTTCGGCTTCTTTTCCTTCACCGGCTCTTCCTCTACGTCCACGAAATTGGCCGAATAGGTCAGCGTCTTCATACCGATTACCATCGATTCGATCAAATTCACGGTACCACGAATAAACGGCAATCCGAGAAACTTAATTCTCGTGCCGATGTTGTTCCAATCGCGAATATCAATAATAATCTCTTTGTCAGGCTTTCGAACGGCAACGGCGTATTTGCCTTTGTTGCGCATCATAACGCCTTCCATTACCGCCTGTCCACCTACACCTGATGGTTTCATACTAATCCTCCGTTTCACAGCACACCTTCTCACAACAGCGTGTGTACGAATCTCCGTAAATTGAAAAATAGGTTGAGATATTTGTTCAACACCTCAACCTCTTTTTACTGCTATTCCATTGTCCCCACTACATAGGGATACTACCAAATTAGAAGCCGTACTTCTTATTGAACTTCTCGATTGCGCCACGAGCCGTAGCAGCCTTCTTCTGACCGGTGTAGAAAGCGTGACACTTAGAACAAATCTCTACGTGAATCTCTCCCTTGGTAGAACCGGTAACGAACTCGTTGCCACAGTTACATGTAACCTTTGCCTGATAGTACTTCGGCTGAATTGCTTCCTGCATGACTTTCACCTCTCTAAATTCTTATAATTAATCATCGGCCGGCCGAAACCAGTCGACCTAACACTCTATAAAACAGCTTTTACATTATAGCATAGCACTTTCGAGAATGCAACACCATTTTTCTAAGCATTTTTAATTTCTTCGCGCTAGTTCAAACGAAGCTTTTTCACCGTCTGAATGAACTCCTGATTGTCCTTCGTGCGCGCGAACATATTGACGATTTGCTCGACTGCCTCGTCGGCCTTTGCTCCGTTAAATGCTCTTCGCATCGTAAAGTTCGCCTCGAGCTCAAGCGGCGTCAAAAGCAAATCCTCTCTTCTGGTACTCGACTTCGGAAGGTCGATTGCCGGGAAAATGCGTTTCTCCGACAGCGTTCTGTCCAGCACAAGCTCCATATTGCCGGTGCCCTTGAACTCCTCAAATACTACGTCGTCCATACGGCTTCCCGTGTCGACCAACGCCGTCGCAAGGATCGTCAAGCTTCCGCCCTCGCGCATGCAACGTGCTGCACCGAAAAATCGCTTCGGCATATACAGCGCCGCCGGGTCCAAGCCGCCGGAAAGAGTACGGCCGCTCGACTGACACGTGAGGTTGTACGCGCGGGCAAGTCTCGTAATACTATCGAGCAATACCACAACGTCCTCTCCTTGCTCAACCAATCTCTTCGCGCGCTCAATCGTCATCTCGGACACACGCTTATGTCTGGCCGGCTCCTCATCAAAGGTCGAGTAGATGACTTCTACGTTCTTTCCCGTTATGGATTCCTTCATATCCGTAACCTCTTCGGGACGCTCATCGATCAAGAGAATCAAAAGGTGAACCTCCGGATGATTCTTCGTCACCGCTTTGGCAATCTGCTTCAAAAGCGTTGTCTTACCTGCCTTCGGCTGGGATACAATCATACCACGCTGACCCTTACCGATCGGGGAAAGCAAATCCACAATTCGCATTGCAGGACCGCAGCCCGGCGTCTCAAGGTGCAATCTTTCGTGCGGATAAATCGGCGTAAGCTTGTCGAACTTTGCACGTTTGCTAGCAAGCTCCGGATCCATTCCGTTGATCTTGGTAATGTACAAAAGCGGCGTGAATTTGTCTGCCGGTCCTTTGATCTTGAGATTACCGCGAATGACATCGCCGGTCGAAAGATTGTAGCGCTTAATCAGCATCGGCGATACATACACATCGTCGGAGCTGGGCAAATAATTGTCGTTGCGGATGAATCCGAAGTTCTGGTCCTGACCAACCTCAAGGATACCTTCTCGCGTTATGCCGCTATCCATCGCCGCAATGTCCGGTGTAACCGCAGGGCGTCTCGCCTCCGTTCTGGCTTCACTTCGCAGCTCCGGCCTACCCTCCGGACGCATCCCCGGTCTCTGCACACGGTCTGCATATTGCATGCGGTCCGAGCTTTGAACACGGTCTCTTCCCTGCACCACACGTCTTACCGTCTGCGCATTTCTCTGCGGCATCGGCTCTGCCGTATACTGCTCTGCCGGAGTCGCTTCCGCAACCTTCGCGGGAGACTGCTCCTGCATGGGCTGTGCCTGCATGGGCTGTGCCTGCATCGTCTGCTCCTGCGACGTCTGTGACTCAGCAGCAGTCAAATGCTCTACAAGCTCCTGCTTCTTCATGGCGCTATAGCCACTAATCCTCTTTTCCTTCGCAATTGCTCTCAGCTCGGCAATCGAAAGCTTTTCATAGCTGTTACTCATATGACACCTCATATCTTCGGTGCGTCATACACCTTTATTATGTTTTTATACTATCGGGGGAACTATACGCCTAAGAAAAAGGCTTCATTTTGTAAGAATATATAGGGGGCGAAGGACTCGCCCCCTATGTTAGAATTTCTTATTCTTCGGACTCCATCTCGATTTCTTCGTACTCTACGTCGTCCTCGTAATATACGTCGTCCTCATAATATACGTCGTCTTCGTAGTATACATCATCTTCGTAGACAACATCGGTATCAAGCACTTCCTCTGCAACATCCAAATCTGCCTCAGAGCTAATGCTCTCACGGAATTCTTCCTCGAATTCCTCTTCCATGTTCAGAAGCTGGTTATCGGTATCGAGCTTCACGTTGCGGTAGTGCTTCATACCGGTTCCGGCAGGAATCAGCTTACCGATAATAACGTTCTCCTTCAAACCGATCAACGGATCTACCTTACCCTTAATTGCCGCATCCGTAAGAACCTTCGTGGTCTCCTGGAAGGATGCTGCGGAAAGGAAGGAGTTCGTTGCGAGGGATGCCTTCGTGATACCAAGCATAACCTGCTTACCATCAGCCGGTCTCTTGCCTTCTTCGATCAACTTAGCATTTGCATCCTCGTAATCCAAGATGTCTACCATCGTTCCGGGCAAGAATTCGGAATCGCCGTTGTCCTCGATGCGAATCTTCTTCAGCATCTGACGAACGATTACTTCGATATGCTTATCGTTAATCTCTACACCCTGCAGACGGTATACTCTCTGTACTTCCTGAGTCATGTAATCCTGTACTGCACGAACGCCCTTAATCTTAAGGATGTCATGCGGGTTAACAGAACCTTCGGTCAGCTCATCGCCGGCCTCAAGCATCTGACCCTCGGATACCTTCAGACGAGAGCCGTAAGGAATCAAATACGTCTTAGCCTCACCGGTTTCGTTGTTCGTAACGATAACCTCTCTCTTCTTCTTCGTATCGCTGATCGTAACTCTTCCGCCAAACTCAGCAATGATTGCAAGACCCTTCGGCTTTCTAGCCTCGAAAAGCTCCTCAACTCGAGGAAGACCCTGCGTAATATCGTCACCAGCCACACCACCGGTATGGAAGGTTCTCATTGTCAACTGGGTACCGGGCTCACCGATGGACTGAGCAGCGATAATACCAACTGCCTCACCAACCTGTACAGGCTCACCCGTTGCCATGTTCGCACCGTAACATTTTGCACATACGCCCAAATGAGACTTACAGCTAAGCACGGTACGAATCTTGATCGTTGCCTCCGGACCTGCCTCGGAAATGGCCTTCGTAGCCATAATTCTTGCGGCACGCTTCGGCGTAATCATATGATTCTTCTTTACGATGAGGTCACCGTTGTCGTCATAGTAATCCTCACAAGCATATCTGCCGGTGATACGATCCTGAAGACCCTCGATGAGCTCCTTGCCATCCATAAATGCCTTAACATCCATGCCGACGATTTCGTCACGATTCTCGCAGCAGTCAATCTCGCGGATGATCAAATCCTGAGATACGTCTACAAGACGTCTGGTCAAGTAACCGGAGTCTGCAGTACGAAGAGCGGTATCGGAAAGACCCTTACGTGCACCATGTGCGGAAATGAAGTACTCGAGTACGTCAAGACCCTCACGGAGATTTGCCTTAATCGGCAACTCGATAGCCTTACCGGAGGTATCAGCCATCAAACCACGCATACCGGCAAGCTGCTTAATCTGCTTATCGGAACCACGGGCACCGGAGTCAGCCATCATACGGATGTTGTTGTACGGATCAAGACCGGAAAGCAGCTTCTCGGTAATCTCCTTATCGGCCTGCTTCCAGGTATCGATTACCGTGTTGTAACGCTCCTCGTCGGTCATAAGACCTTCGTTAAATGCTTCGGCGATCTCTTCAATCGTTGCCTCTGCTTCCTTGATGATTGTCTTCTTCTCACCCGGAACGGTCATATCGGAAATGGATACGGTCATAGCTGCTCTTGTGGAGTACTTATAACCGATAGCCTTAATCGCATCCAAAGTCTCGGCGGTCATCGTTGCACCATGCGTGTTGATGCACTTCTCGAGAATCGTCTTAAGCTCCTTCTTCTTAACGAGGAAGTCAACCTCAAGCTTCAAGAAGTTCTCTTCACGGGTACGATCTACAAAGCCAAGATCCTGGCTGATAATCTCGTTGAAGATGAAACGTCCGAGCGTAGACTCGATTACGCGGCTCTCTTCCTTACCCTCGGCGTTGATACCGGTTCTACGAACCTTAATCTTTGCATGAAGAGTAATTGCGCCGTTCTCATAAGCGAGAATTGCCTCATTTTCATTCTTGAAGAACTTGCCTTCGCCCATATCGCCCGGCTTCTCCATCGTCAGATAGTAGATACCGAGAACCATATCCTGAGACGGTACCGCTACCGGACCACCATCGGAAGGCTTCAACAAGTTGTTCGGGGACAGGAGGAGGAAACGACACTCAGCCTGTGCCTCAACAGACAGCGGCAAATGCACAGCCATCTGGTCACCGTCGAAGTCCGCGTTGAAGGCGGTACATACGAGCGGATGAAGCTTAATTGCCTTACCCTCTACGAGGATAGGCTCAAATGCCTGAATACCAAGTCTGTGAAGTGTAGGAGCACGGTTCAGCATTACGGGATGTTCGTGGATTACGTCCTCGAGTACGTCCCATACCTCGCTCTGAAGACGCTCTACCATCTTCTTTGCGGACTTAATATTGTGTGCGATACCACGGCCGATCAACTCCTTCATTACGAAAGGCTTGAACAGCTCGATTGCCATCTCCTTCGGGAGACCGCACTGGTAAATCTTCAACTCAGGTCCAACTACGATAACGGAACGGCCGGAGTAGTCAACTCGCTTACCGAGCAAGTTCTGACGGAAACGTCCCTGCTTACCCTTCAACATATCGGAAAGGGACTTCAGTGCACGATTGCCGGGGCCGGTAACCGGTCTACCACGTCTACCGTTATCATTCAATGCATCAACTGCCTCCTGAAGCATTCTCTTCTCGTTACGAACGATGATGTCCGGTGCGCCGAGCTCAAGAAGTCTCTTCAGACGGTTGTTGCGGTTAATAATTCTACGATACAAATCGTTCAAATCGGACGTTGCGAAACGACCACCATCCAACTGAACCATCGGACGAAGATCCGGAGGGATAACCGGAATACAGGTCAAAATCATCCACTCGGGACGGTTGCCGGATTCACGGAAGGCCTCTACAACCTCCAAGCGCTTGATTACTCTCGCACGCTTCTGACCGCTGCTCTCAGCAAGCTCCTGCTTCAACTCCTGCGATTCCTTCTCCAAATCGATTGCCTTCAGCAACTCCATGATTGCCTCGGCACCCATTCCTACGCGGAATGCATCCTCGCCGTACTCCTCACGAAGACGAACATAGTCCGTCTCGGAGATAACTTCCTTCACATGAAGTGCGGTATTTCCCGCATCCAATACGATATAGCTTGCGAAATAAAGAACCTTCTCAAGCAATCTCGGGGAAATGTCAAGAATCAAGCCCATTCTGCTGGGAATGCCCTTGAAGTACCAAATGTGCGATACCGGTGCAGCGAGATCAATGTAGCCCATACGCTCACGACGTACCTTAGCATCCGTAACCTCTACTCCACAACGATCGCAGACAAATCCCTTACCGCGAACCTTCTGCTTTCTGTACTTACCACAGTGGCACTCGAACTTCTTCGTAGGTCCGAAAATCTTCTCACAGAAGAGACCGTCGCGTTCAGGCTTCAGCGTTCTGTAATTGATGGTTTCCGGCTTCTTAACTTCGTAATCCGTAACGTCACCGGGTCTGCCGGCCTTTGCCCACTCCTTGATCTTCTCAGGGGAAGCCAGACCGATCTTTATAGCGTCATACGTAATCTCTTTTACGTTCTCATTTAACATCTCGATTGACATTAGCTGGTGCTCCTTCCTTGTATTCAGTCCAAGACTCGTTGATTTCAGATATCAATTAATACTCATCCTCATCCGAGAAATCGTCGTAGTCGCCGCCGATCGACAAATCGCCGTCGTCAGCATACTCTCCGAAGAGATCGCCATCCGCATCCGGGATAACTTCCTGATATCCTGCCTCTGCCAAGCCGTCATAATTACGGAATGCATTTTCACCCTCGATCAGCTCCGTGAAATCCTCGTCGCTGCTCTCGAAGCGTTCTGTCATCTCAACCTCGTTGCCGTCCTCATCGAGAACAGTAACATCCAGTGCCAATGCCTGCAATTCCTTAAGCAATACCTTGAAGGACTCCGGAATACCGGGCTCCGAGATATTCTCACCCTTGGTGATCGCCTTATAAGTCTTGTCACGACCGTCAACGTCATCGGACTTAACGGTCAAAATCTCCTGAAGGATGTGTGCAGCACCGTAAGCCTCCAGTGCCCAAACCTCCATCTCACCGAAACGCTGTCCACCGAACTGTGCTTTACCACCGAGCGGCTGCTGCGTTACTAAGGAGTAAGGACCGGTAGAACGAGCATGGATCTTGTCGTCTACCAAGTGGTGCAGCTTCAAGTAGTGCATGAAGCCTACCGTTACTTCACCGTCGAAAGGCTCACCGGTACGTCCGTCACGAAGCTGAACCTTACCGTCTGCCTTAATCGGAACGCCTTCCCATTCCTTACGATATTCCTCGTTCGTAAGAAGGTATTCCATAACCTCAGGATGCAACTGGCTTTCGTAAGTTGCCTTGAACTCATCGAGAGGCATATTTACGTAGTCGTTAGCCAACTGAAGCGTATCCATAATATCGTACTCATTTGCTCCATCGAATACCGGCGTCGATACGTTGAAGCCGAGTACCTTAGCAGCAAGACTGAGATGAATCTCGAGTACCTGTCCGATGTTCATTCGGGAAGGTACGCCCAGAGGATTCAATACGATGTCAAGCGGGCGTCCGTTCGGAAGGAACGGCATATCCTCTACCGGCAATACGCGGGAAACGACACCCTTGTTACCGTGACGACCTGCCATCTTGTCGCCGACCTGAATCTTTCTCTTCTGTGCAATATATACGCGAACGTTCTGATTTACTCCCGGAGGAAGCTCGTCTCCGTTCTCTCTCGTAAATACCTTAACATCTACGATGATACCGAATTCACCGTGCGGTACACGCAAGGAGGTGTCACGTACTTCCTTCGCCTTCTCACCGAAAATGGCACGAAGCAGACGCTCCTCTGCGGTAAGCTCGGTCTCACCCTTAGGAGTAACCTTACCAACAAGGATATCTCCCGCACGAACCTCAGCACCGATGCGGATAATACCTCTCTCGTCGAGATCCTTAAGTGCGTCATCGCCGACACCCGGGATGTCACGAGTAATCTCCTCTGCACCGAGCTTCGTATCTCTAGCCTCGGACTCATACTCTTCAATATGAACCGAAGTATATACATCATCCTGAACGAGGCGCTCGCTAAGCAATACAGCATCCTCGTAGTTGTAACCTTCCCACGTCATGAAGCCGATCAACGGGTTCTTACCGAGAGCAAGCTCGCCGCCGCTGGTGGAAGGACCGTCTGCAATAACCTGACCTGCCACAACCTTCTCGCCCTTCTTTACGATAGGTCTCTGGTTGATGCTAGTACCCTGGTTACTTCTTGCAAACTTCAAAAGCTTATACTCCTCACGCTCGCCGTCTTCGGTACGAACTACGATGCGATTGGATTCGGAACGCTCAACAACACCATTGCTCTTAGCAACTACACATACGCCGGAGTCAACAGCCGTCTTCATCTCCATACCGGTACCTACTGCAGGCGCATCGGTGAAGAGAAGCGGAACTGCCTGACGCTGCATGTTCGAGCCCATGAGTGCACGGTTAGCGTCGTCGTTCTGAAGGAACGGAATCATGGCCGTAGCAACGGAAAATACCATCTTCGGAGATACGTCCATCAAGTCGATTCTCTTCTTCTCGAACTGAGAAATCTCGGCACGATAACGACCGGATACGTTCACGTTAACAAAGCAACCGTTCTCATCAAGCGGCTCATTTGCCTGAGCTACTACGTACTTATCCTCTTCGTCTGCGGTAAGATATACTACCTCATTCGTTACACGAGGATTGGACGGGTCTGCCTTATCAAGCTTACGATACGGAGCCTCTACGAAGCCGTACTCGTTGATTCTTGCGTAGGAAGCAAGGGAGTTAATCAAACCGATGTTAGGACCTTCGGGGGTCTCAATCGGACACATTCTTCCGTAGTGTGTATAGTGAACGTCTCGAACCTCGAAACCTGCACGGTCTCTGGAAAGACCACCGGGACCCAAAGCGGAAAGACGTCTCTTGTGTGTCAACTCGCCGAGCGGATTATGCTGATCCATAAACTGAGACAGCTGGGAGCTTCCGAAGAACTCCTTGATTGCAGCCGTAACAGGCTTAATGTTGATCAAGGACTGCGGGCTAACGCTCTCCTGGTCCTGAGTCGTCATACGCTCACGAACCACACGCTCCATTCTGGACATACCGATACGGTACTGGTTCTGCAAAAGCTCACCAACGGCACGAATACGACGATTGCCAAGGTGGTCGATATCGTCATCATTGCCGAGGCCATGCTCAAGATGCATGTTGTAGTTGATGGAAGCGAAGATATCCTCTCTCGTGATATGCTTCGGAATAAGCTCGTTGATGTTCTTGCTGATTGCTTCCTTGAGTTCATCCTCTGTCGTGAACTCCTCCATCAACTGCTTAAGTACGGGATAGTATACAAGCTCCGTAACGCCGAGCTCTTCCTTGTCGAAGTCTACAAATGCGCTCAAATCTACCATGAGGTTCGAAAGCACCTTCGTATTGCGCTCTTCTGTCTGGATATATACATACGGAACTGCTGCATTCTGAATCTGATCGGCCAATTCCTCGGAAACGGTCTGACCTGCGCTTGCAAGCACCTCACCGGTCGTTGCATCGATTACATCCTCTGCAAGGTTGTAGCCTGCAATACGGTTCTTGAGCATCAGCTTCTTGTTGAACTTATAACGTCCTACCTTCGCCAAATCGTATCTCTTGGGGTCAAAGAACATACCATGGATCAAGGACTCAGCGCTTTCTACGGAAAGCGGCTCACCCGGACGGAGCTTTTTGTACAGCTCAAGCAGACCATCCTGATAATTCTCAGAAGGGTCCTTCAAAAAGCTTGCTTCCAACTTCGGCTCATCACCGAACATATCGCGAATTTCAGCATTTGTACCAACACCCATTGCACGAATCAATACGGTGATCGGCACCTTACGATTTCTATCTACACGGACATAGAAAACGTCGTTGGAATCCGTCTCATACTCCAACCAAGCACCACGGTTCGGAATAACGGTGGAGGAGTAGAGTCTCTTTCCAATCTTGTCATGGCCAATTGCATAGTAAATGCCCGGAGAACGTACCAACTGGCTTACGATTACTCGCTCAGCACCGTTAATAACGAAGGTACCTGTCTCGGTCATCAAAGGCAAATCACCCATGAAAATGTCATGCTCGTTTATCTCACCCGTCTCGTCGTTGTGCAGACGTACCTTCACCTTCAAAGGTGCAGCAAAGGTAGCATCGCGCTCCTTACACTCCTCGATCGTGTACTTCACATCGTCTTCACAGAGCTGGTAATCTACAAACTCCAAGCTCAGATGGCCGTTGTGGTCTACGATCGGAGAAATGTCCTCGAACACCTCGTAAAGTCCCTTATCAAGGAACCAACGATAGGAATCCTTCTGAACCTCAATCAAGTTCGGCATCTCGAGGATATCCTTCTGCTTCGAGTAGCTCATTCTTACGCCTTTACCAACTTTTACGGGACAAATTCTGTTGTTTTCCATTGACGTTTTCACCCCTTAATATATTTTTTAACGAGTGGTGTGGAATGCAAATGTACTGCATTCCGGGCTATGTACCCCTGCCCCGCAGTGCCGAAACGAAGCCGCAGAACCTCGAATTCTGCTCACTTTCGTCGACTCTTCGGTACCAAATAGGCACATAACACCACAATAGTGCATTTTTCATAATAGCACAAGATTCTCAAGGTGTCAACAGGCTTTTTTCTAAATTTTATATTTGTGAATACCGAAAAGTTTCCTAGAGGTGCGGGCGCGGAGCAAATGCCGTCGCACGAACCAAGAGATCCGAAACAAACGAGCACTCCAAAGCGCCAGATCCGAAACAAACGAGCACTCGCATTTTGCTTCGCAAACTGCTCGTTCGTTTGCACTCGACGAAACAAAAAGAGCTTGTGCTCTCGACTGCAAGCAGTCGCCGCACAAGCTCTTTGTTTCGTACTCGTTTGTTTCGGATCTTACTTAAGGGTGATCTTAGCGCCTTCCTCTTCAAGCTTCTTCTTGATGTCCTCAGCCTCTTCCTTAGAAGCAGCTTCCTTGATCATCTTAGGAGCGTTGTCAACGAGGTCCTTTGCTTCCTTAAGACCAAGGCCGGTGATCTCACGAACAACCTTGATAACCTTAACCTTGTTCGGGCCTACATCGGTAAGCTCTACATCGAACTCAGTCTTCTCTTCCTCAGCTGCTGCAGCAGCACCCGGAGCAGCAACTACAACGCCTGCAGCTGCGCTTACGCCAAACTCTTCCTCACATGCCTTTACAAGCTCGTTCAACTCAAGAACGGTCATAGCCTTGATAGCATCAATAAATTCCTGATTAGTCATGATTCAATCCTCCATAATTAATTATAATCAATTTGTCTTTGTGGCTTTGCCACTTGTTAGGCCGCTATGCGGCAAATCCGTGCCGCATTATGCTGCAGCGGTGTCCTTCTCTGCGATCTGCTTGAGAACGCGAGCAAGATTTGCAATCGGAGACTGCAAGCTTCCAAGGAGTCTGGAAATGAGAACTTCCTTCGAAGGAATGGTTGCGATAACTGCACAACCCTTAGCATCGTAGTAAGTACCATCTACAACGCCGGCCTTGAACTCCAGCTTATCAGCTGCCTTCATGTTGTCTGCAAGAATTCTTGCAGGAGCGGTAGCGTCCTCAACGCCGAAAGCAACTGCGGTAGGGCCGTCAAGATGCTTAGAAAGCTCTTCATATACGGTACCTGCAAATACTCTCTTAAGATAGGTGTTCTTGTATACCTTGTATACAACGCCGTTCTCTCTCAAGGACTTACGAAGCTTGGTATCCTGTTCTACGGTCAATCCACGATAGTCAACAAGTACGATTGCCTTTGCATCAGCGGTGTACTTTGCGATCTCATCGAGAATCGGCTGCTTTAATTCAACCTTTGCCATCTGAGTTACCTCCTTATCAAATTATAACGCCGATGTGTCGGCACATTTGATAATCTATATTCCTCAGCAAAATGCGGGAATTAAAAAACTGTCCTTCACCGAAATGAAAGACAGCACAATGAACGTTTCAAATGAGCTGACATATCCTCGGTAGGCGGCTACGCTTACGCCTTTCGGCACCTACTGTCTTCGGCAGTCACGTACGTTTATACCACAACCAAAGCGGGATGTCAAGCATTTTTCAAAAATTTTTTCGACCATTTCACAAGCGCCGCCTTCCCTAATTCCCACCGCATCACCGGCATATCGCCCCTCTCTCATTTTCCTCGGGGCATTTGTCCCCGCCGGCACCCACCCGCCGTGCGAGAGTGCGGCCGTCTGCATGAGGCGGGAGTGCATTTTAGTTTG
>JAZRJF010000089.1:0-78366 GCA_045645665.1 Lachnospiraceae bacterium
TCCACAGCGCTCCGGTATCCTTAACAGCCGTCGCGAAGGAATTGTACGTCTTCGTCTCCTCCTCGTAGTTCGGGCCCAGCACCTCAGCCGCACCATATACTCTAAGGGCACCGATAAGGCCGTTGATATGATCGCTGTCATAATGCGTAGCCACAATAAGCGATAAGCGCTCCACACCTTGCCGACCCAGATAGCTGACTACATAGGACGATGCCGTTCGTCCGCCACCGTCGATTAATATCGATTCTTCCCCGTATAGAATGAGAATCGAGCTTCCTTCGCCCACGTCCAGAAAATGCACCTCCGGTCCCGGCTCGTCCCACTCCACCGACCCGGTCGGTGTTGTCTGTCCCGGTGTTGTCTGTCCTTGGTCGGGAGCGATCGTTACTGTGCCGTTCGGCTCATCCGACCCGGGCACAGTAGGCGTACCGACGCTCGGTCGGTTGTTCGAGTGGTGCCCTGAATGATTCCCCGGCTTATGCATAACATTTGCCAACAAATAAACGAAAAGCAGCCCTGCCACTATCATCAGTAGCAGGACTGTTGTACTTCGGTTATTCCTATTGCGGTTAACCACGTTCTCCCTCCACGCACCGCCCGGTGCACTGTATTGTTTCAAGCCTCGGAGACACCATCGCCCTCACAAAGGACTACTTCCCCGATCGTTTCAGCTCATATCCGACAATCAAACGGCTTCTCGCCGTCAACTGCCGCAAGCTCGTAAATCGGTACGGTACCCCGCGATTGCTGTAACGATTGTATACTACAAATGTTCCGTCTTTGTCGCGCCGATAAAAAACGAGGTGCGCTCCCGAAAAGAACGGCCGCTTCGTCCAATACGCCAATATTCCGGCTTCCGCCTTCTCCAGCTTCTTCATCGAAAATCGCATACGACAAGACAAATGCCTACGCCAGAAAAAGATACCGATTGCAAACGGAAAGGTTCCGAGCCACGCAAAAAACGGTGCCGCATACAGTTCCAGCTCGCGCATCACCTTCGGAAGAGGCACCCTTTTGCCGAGATACAATAAGCCATTGTATACAGCGATAGGACCACAACCGCAATGTGCCGCATTTGCCATACCGTACCGGAGCTGCCGAAGCGGCTCCAGCGACTGACCATTCAGATACCCGTCCGGTACCGGAACACTTTTATTCTTCTTCAAATTACCCGGCCATATCATAACGGATTACCGGCACAATCTTCTGGAGATTTCCCAAAGGGACTCGTCGATATCCTTCTGCATAGCAAGAGCCTCTTTCATATCCATGTCCGTAAACTCACCATTGCGGAAGCATACCACGCGATTCGTTCCGCCGGAAACCAAGATATCTACTGCCTTTGCACCCATCGCAGATGCAAATACTCGGTCACGGCAGGTCGGGCTTCCGCCTCGCTGAATGTAACCGATAATCGTTGCGCGTGTCTCAAGTCCGGTGCCGGCCTCAATACGCTTCGCCATACCGTTCGAGTCGCCGATACCTTCTGCATTGATGATAACATGCAGCTTCTTACCGAGCTTCTTCTTGGACAAAATGCGATCGATGATTGCCTGCTCGTCGTAGTCGTAACGCTCGGGCACCAGAATCTCCTCAGCACCATTTGCAATACCACACCAAAGTGCGATATGGCCTGCCTTACGACCCATAACCTCGATGATACTACAACGCTCATGTGAAGCAGACGTATCACGAACACGGTCGATTGCATCCATAGCGGTATTCAAGGCCGTGTCAAAGCCGATCGTGTAATCGGTCGATGCGATGTCAAGGTCAATTGTTCCGGGAACACCGACTACGTTCACGCCCTGCTCCGCAAGCTTCTCGGCACCACGGTAGGAGCCATCACCGCCGATGACAACAAGACCGTCAATGTTGTGCTTTTTGCAAATGTATGCCGCTTTCTCCACACCCTCGGGTCTAAGCATCTCCGGACATCTTGCCGTATACAAAACGGTACCGCCCTTCTGAATAATATCCGACACGCTGCGGGCATCCATGTCGACGAAGTCCTCGTCCAACAGACCGGAATAGCCTCGTCTGATTCCCTTCACCTTCAATCCATTTACAATCGCAGTACGAACAACCGCACGTACCGCAGCATTCATACCCGGTGCATCACCACCACTGGTCAATACTGCAATTGTCTTAATATCCTTGCGCTTTCCCTTGAGAAATGCCATCGTCTCTACCTCCGTATCTATATCCTTATCTATTCTCTTGTCGACTACCTGCCAAAGGCAATCGTTCCATACTTGACAAACAATCTTTTCTTGCCATAAGTATCTTGCAAACGTTCAAAAAACTCACCATCCGTCGGGACAGTCAGATTCTTCGGGAGCGGGAACATCTGCTTCTCTCCCGAGCAATATGCAATGACCGGTGCAATGCCGTCTCCCATCTGTAGCTGTGAAATCAGACTCTCCTTGTCAAGGAAAAATTCCTCCTTGCTGTCGTACTGAATCCAAAGCTCTCTCGGAACATCCTCAAAGCTACATACTCCTTGGCAAATGAGCTTCGCCGGTCTATCTTCCTCCACCGCCACTCTACCTTTGATGAACAAGCGCGCATCGGGGTTCATAACATTGCGGAAACGCTCATAGTCCTTCGGGAATACAATAACCTCAACGGTACCATACATATCCTCGAGCGTCAAAAACGCCATAATGCTATTGCTTCTCGTCGTCTTCATCGTCTTCGCAAGCACGATGCCTCCGATTACCTGTACACTTCCGTCCTCTAGGCTAGGCTTATCCGTCTCCTCCGAAATCTCGAACTCCGACGTCTTGCAAGTCGCATTTTTCTGAAGCATCGGCAGAAAATCCTCCAGCGGATGACCGCTTACATAGATGCCGAGCACCTCTTTTTCAAGCACCAGCATCTCCTGCATGGAATATTCTCCGCAGTCCGGATACTCTTCCTCCTGCTCGCTTTCGTCCTCTTCCATGAACTCGAATAAGGACATCTGTCCGGTCAATGCTCGCTTGCGTTCAAATGCGATGCCATCAATGATTCCGTTGTACACCTGCATCTTCTGCTTGCGCGTTCCCGGCAGACTATCAAATGCTCCTGCCTTGATAAAATTCTCTATCGTTCGTTTGTTAACCTCTTTGCCGGACAGTCTCGATATGAAATCGCTCAGCGAACGGTAGATTCCTCCCGCCTCACGCTCTCGCACCACCGCGTCAATCACGGGACGACCGAGGCCCTTGATTGCAGACAAGCCGTAACGGATGACTCTCTCTCCGTCCACCACGCCCACGCTAAATCCCGAATAGCCCTCATTGATATCCGGTGGCATCAGACGTATTCCCATCTGCTTCAGATTCGCGATATAGCCCGCCACCTTCGTCGTATTATCGATAACCGAGGTCATAAGCGCAGCCATAAATTCTACAGGATAATAGTGCTTCAAATATGCAGTGCGATACGCCACAACCGCATAGCATGCAGCATGCGATTTGTTAAATGCGTACTTCGCAAAGTCCGTCATATCGTCATATATCTTATTGGCAACCTGCTCGGAAATTCCCCTTGCCATACAGCCCGGTACGCCTTCCTCTGCGTTACCGTATACGAAGCTCTGTCGTTCCTTTTCCATAACGGCAGCCTTCTTCTTACTCATCGCTCGACGCACCAAATCGCTTCGACCGTAGCTATAACCGGCCAAATCACGTACAATCTGCATAACCTGCTCTTGGTACACGATACAGCCGTAAGTCGGCTGGAGAATGGGCTGAAGCTCCGGACAGTCATAGCGAATGCTATCCTGATTCTCTTTGCCCTTGATGTACTTCGGAATGAAATCCATCGGACCCGGACGGTACAAGCTGATTCCTGCGATGACATCCTCTAAGCTACGCGGCTTAAGCTCCTTCATGAAGCTCTTCATGCCCGCACTTTCCAGCTGGAACACACCCTCCGTCTTTCCGGAGCACAGCAAATCGTACACTCCCGGATCGTCGTACGGCACTTCGTCAATCCGAAACTCCGGAATGCGATTCTGCACAAGACGCTCCGCGTCCTTGATTACCGTAAGTGTTCTAAGACCGAGGAAGTCCATCTTCAAAAGACCGAGCTCCTCAAGCGTCGTCATCGGGTATTGTGTTGTAATCGTTCCATCACCCGAACAAGACAGGGGAACGTATTCATCCGCCGGAGCATTTGCAATAACGACACCGGCTGCATGCATCGAGGTGTGGCGAGGCAAGCCCTCCAGCTTGCAGGACATCTCAATCAGCTCTCTCACCTCGGAATCGGCTGCGACAAGACTCGACAGCTCCGGATTCATCTCCAAAGCCTTTTCAATCGTAATTCCGAGGTCCGTCGGAATCATCTTGGCAACCGCATCGCATCTGGCGTAAGGAAGATCGAGCGCACGACCGACGTCTCGAATAACGCCTCGTGCCGCCATCGTACCGAACGTTACAATCTGAACTACCTTGTCCTTTCCGTACTTACGAACAACGTAATCAATGACCTCCTGTCTACGCTCATAACAGAAGTCTATATCGATATCCGGCATCGTCAGACGTTCCGGGTTCAAAAAGCGCTCAAAAAGAAGCGAATAGCGAATCGGATCGATATCGGTAATCTGAAGCGAATAGGCAACAATACTACCCGCACCGCTACCACGTCCCGGGCCTACGGGGATATCATTTTCCTTCGCGTAGCGAATGAAATCCCACACGATCAGGAAGTAGTCGACAAAGCCCATATTGCGAATGGTCTCGAGCTCGTAGTTCAAGCGGTCCATATGCAATTCATACTCGTTCGGATATCGATTGCGAAGTCCGTCCAAGCAAAGCTTCTCAAGGTATGCAAACGGTGTGTATCCGTCCGGCACATCGAATTTCGGGAGCTTATACTCGCCGAAGGTAATCTCCACATGACAGCGATTCGCAATCTCCCACGTGTTCTCAAGCGCCTCCTTTGCATACGGGAACAGACGCTCCATCTCTTCGGGAGACTTCAAATAATACTGGCCGCCGTCGTAGCGCATACGGTCCTCATCGCTTACCTTTGCCTGCGTCTGAATGCACAACAGCACGTCGTGAGCCGTCGCATCCTCCTCAAGCACGTAATGAATATCGTTAGTCGCAACAAGGGGAATTCCGGTCTCCTTGTGAAGCTGCAAAAGAGATTGATTCACAAGTCGTTGATCCGGAATGCCGTGATCTTGCAGCTCCAAAAAGAAGTTGCCCTCTCCGAAGATGTCCTGCAGTGCCAATGCACGTGCCTTGCCCTCTTCATACAAGCCCATGCGCAGCGCCGTAGCAACCTCACCCGCAAGACACGCCGAAAGAGCAATGATTCCCTCGTGATATTGCTTCAGTAATTCATAATCTACTCGCGGCTTATAATAAAAGCCTTCCGTAAAGCCCTTCGATACTATCTTCATCAGGTTCTGATAGCCCTGATTATTCTCAGCCAATAGAACCAAATGATAATAGCGCTTATCCGTCATTGCCCCCTCTTTTTCAAAGCGAGAGCCGGGCGCTACATACACCTCACATCCGATGACAGGATTGATCCCTTCCGCAAGACACGCACGATAAAAATCGATCACACCGTACATTACGCCATGATCGGTAATTGCCAATGCATCCATGCCGAGTTCCTTCGCACGATGCACCATCTCTTTTATCTTGCCGGAACCGTCCAAAAGACTATATTCCGTATGTACATGCAAATGCGTGAATTTCATAGGGTCCCTTTCTCCTAATTCCATGCCACCTGTAGTATCAAGGCAACAACAAGGCTTGCCAATACAATGCCCTCCAGCACAAGCATCCGATTGCAAATGCGGATGTTGTTTCGGTGCATCAAAAGCTCTTCGCGGTATCTTCTTCGCTCCTCTACTTCTTGTCTCATTCGTGCATCATAGAGAAGATCAAACTCATCCATCGGTTCTTTCTGGTCGTCTTGTAAATGTTCCGCCTGAAGCTCCATACCGGCCTCTCCTTGTTGAATAAACTTTTACTTATCTATTGTATCACATTCTCATCATTTTAGGAAGATGATTTTCCAAAAAGAAAAGTCTCGGAGACAAACTCTCCGAGACCAATTGTACGTAACTTGTCATATTGCATTCCCTTGTCGCGTCAGCATCCATCTTGCGATGCCGACTTCCCGACTCGTTGCTTTCGGCTGTTATCTTCCGCAGAGATATGCTTCGATTCCACCCATAGCTTCCTGCTCATCTGCGCCATCGACAGTAATGGTAACCTCCGTTCCGGTCGGAAGCGCAAGACTCATCATTCCCATAATGCTCTTAGCATTTACGCGCTTGTTGCCACACTCGACATAAACTCGACTGTCATAACGACTTGCAACCTGAACCAGCATAGCCACCGGGGTTGCCTCCAATCCACTCGGGATGTTAATGGACATTGTCTTCGAAATCATAGTATTCCCTCCTTAATACGTTGTACCGAGCATCTCTCCTGTTCGACTTCGGTACGTCAGCTGCTGTGTTGAATGCACATCGGAAAATGCTATTCTTCCGCAGTGCCTCTGCATATCAGTGAATCTCACTCACTGCCTAAACTGCCTCTTAAACTCTCAGCCATCTCTGATAGCTTCTGCAATCGATGATTCACCCCGGAACGTCCCAAGGGCGGCTCCATCAATTCTCCCAACTCTTTTAGTGACGACTCCGGATATTGCAAACGAAGCATTGCCACTGTCTTCAATTCCTCCGAAAGGTTCTCAAAGCCTCTCAAATCGCGTATCAATTCAATGTCCGCCACTTGCTTCTGCGCTGCGGCGGCCGTCTTATGCAGATTCGAAACCTCACAATTGACACGACGATTAATACTACCGCGAAACTCCTTCATGGCGCGTTCGTTCTCAAACTCCATCAAGGCCACATGCGCTTCCATTACTTTAAGGGCATCCGCTATCTGCGAACCGTCCTTCAGATACAATGCATGTGAGTTTCTACGCGTTGTCAGCTTCGGTTCGCAGCCGAATTCCTGCATACATTCGGCCACCAGCCCCGCTAATTCCTCAGTCGGCATCGCGATCTCAAAATGATACGACTTCGCCGGGTCATTCATCGTTCCCGCCATTAAAAACAAGGATCGAATCCAGCTTCTCATACAACAGCTACGAGACAGCACATTTCGCAATCCGGCCGGTACAATACTACCTTCGACAGATAATTTCAAGCCAAGCGACTTCAGCAATTCGTTGATTTCCTGCTCTCCGCATAAGGTGAGCCGATACGAATCCTTCTTCCTGTCGCTATCCGAAAGCTCTTCGACAACAGCTTTCATATTATATGAGTTTTTGATAAATGTAAAGCACTTTTTCACCAACAACTCATTTTCCGATAAAAAGATGAGCTTTGTCGCCTCATTTGGCATAAGCTCCACACTCGCGCCGAGTAAAAGCATGCCCGAAAGCTCCGCCGCCCTGCAGTGCTTCGCATTTGGCAGCTTCTCGCTCAATTCTCTCTTTACATCACTTGCAAATGACACGATGGTTCATTCCTTTCTCCCTCGCAAAGCACATATAAGCTATGCAAAATCACCGAGAAAACGCACTTCGGTTTCCAGACGCACGCCAAATGCGCTCCACACACGCTCCTGCACCTGTCCGATGAGAGCATACACATCCGAGGCAGTTGCATCTCCGCGATTGATTACGAATCCACAATGCTTTTCCGACACCTGTGCGCCACCGACCGTGAATCCTCTGAGCCCGGCGTCCTGAATCAGCTTGCCCGCAAAATACCCTTCGGGGCGTTTAAATGTACTTCCCGCACTCGGATACTCCAGCGGCTGTTTTTCTCTTCGTCTGTTCGACAAGTCGGCAACCGTTTCCGCAATTGCCTCCTTATCCCCACGCTCCAAGCGAAATGTGGCCGCAACTACAATGTAGCCCTTCTCTCCCACCACGCTATGGCGATATCCAAGTTCCAACTCCTCCGCCGGAACACACAACAGCTCTCCGTCAGATGTCAACACCAATACACTGTGCAGAGCATCCTTAATCTCTCCGCCATAAGCACCGGCATTCATCACAACACCGCCGCCGACCGTTCCCGGTATACCCGTCGCATATTCCATTCCCGCATAGCCTTGCGCGCAAAGCTCTTTCGCAAAAACGGTCAAAAGCATACCCGCGGGAGCCGTAGCATAGGTAATATCTCCACAGCTCTCATATTGAATGTCGGCATCCTTCGTCTCCATACGAATTACGACACCCTCTACTCCCTTGTCGGATACAAGAAGATTACTTCCGTTGCCGATAATGGTGTAAGGCACCTCGTAAGCCTTGCATAACTCGATGGTCTTCTTCAGCTGCTCGGCCTCCTTCGGAATCACGTAATACTCCGCGGGACCACCGACACGAAAGGTCGTATGCTTAGCCATCGACTCCTGTTCAAAATACGTTTCCGTTGTATATAGCGCACTCAGCGCCTGCTCAAATTCCTGCTTTCTACTCACAGCATTCCGTCCTATTCTCAATCATTCTGCCAGAAGCGTCATCTTCGCCGCTCCGAAGATGCCCGCATCATTTCCGAGCTCCGCAAGACGGAACTCCTTCCCCTTGAGGGGACCGAATATATTCTCGTTGTAACGCTTTTCGATTACATCGAGCAAAATCGTACCGGCACGACTTACACCGCCGCCGATTACGAACACCTGCGGATCTGCCACTGCCGCTACATGCGTCAGCGCGAGGGCCAGGTACACGCCGAGGCGGTCAACCATTGCATATGCAAATGCATCGCCCTTCTTCGCCTCATCGAAAATGTCCTTCGCCGTAAGCACCTCAAACTCACGCAGCGTCGTCTGCGCATCGGATGCCTGCATTTCCTTCTTAGCCATACGTACAATACCGGTTGCCGAAGCATATTGCTCCAAATGTCCGTGTCCGCCGCAACCGCATGAATCGGTTTCCGTCGGATTCACAATGATATGACCGATTTCAGCCGCCGCACCGTTGCATCCGCATACAATCTCACCATCCAAGATGAGACCGCCGCCGACACCGGTTCCGAGCGTAATCATCAACAGACTGTCGTAACCTCGTCCACCGCCCTTCCATTGCTCGCCTAACGCAGCAACATTTGCATCATTGCCTACGAGGACCGGCACTCCGCCTAGTAGCTCCTCCATAATCGTACGTGCGTTGAGGTCTCTCCAGCCGAGATTCGGACAATGAAGCACCGTACCGTCGGAAAGCACCGCTCCCGGAACTCCCAGTCCGACACCACTCACATTCTCTTTTGCAATCTGCTTCTCAGCCAGCTTATCCAAGACTGCCTTCGCTATGTCAGCCGGCACATTCTCTCCGCAATTGGTTCTGTCGGTCGGGATCTCCCACTTGTCAAGCAGTTCTCCGGTCTCGGTAAACAGGCCGCATTTTACCGTAGTTCCTCCGATGTCGACTCCAAAACAATACTTCATATCGTTACCTCTGTTACCGATTGTTCCTTCGGCACGCGTCATGCCTGCCATTGATTCTCTGCTCAATACAGCATCCCGCCGATTACTGATTCTTAGTTCAGTACAGCGTCCCGCCGATTACTGATTCTTCATCAGGTTATTCGTTACGCGCTTGTACAGCTCCTGTGCCGCATTGTAGCCCATCTTCTTCTGACGATAGTTAATGGCCGCAGCCTCGCAGATGATTGCAAGATTTCGACCCGGACGAATCGGGATTCTATTGCACACAATCTTGTTGCCCAAAATCTCCGTATAATTCTCCTCAAGGCCGAGGCGATCGTACTCACGGTCGCGATCCCACTCCTCGAGCTGAATCACAAGGTCAATGCCCTGCATCTCCTTTACACTCTGTACACCGTACAGTGTCTTAACGTCAATGATACCGATGCCTCGCAACTCAATCAAATGCTTCGTCACATCCGGTGCCGAGCCGAGCAACGTATCGTCACTTACCTTCTTAATCTCTACCACATCGTCCGAAACAAGACGATGACCACGCTTAATCAACTCAAGTGCAGCCTCACTCTTACCAATGCCGCTCTCGCCGGTAATCAGCACACCTTCACCGAATACATCGACCAATACGCCGTGAATGGAAATGCGCGGTGCGAGCTGTACCTTCAACCAACGTACTACCTCTGCCACCAAAGCCGTTGTCTCCATCGAGCTACCGAACAAAGGCACGCCCTTCTCAAGCGCCAGCTTCTTCATGCCCGGGCTTACCTCAAGATTACGACAGAAGATGATACAAGGAACCCCATAACCCATCAGACGGGAAAAGCAAGCGTGGCGTTGCTCTGAGGTCATCTCATTCTGATACATGAATTTGTACTCAACGTTACCAATCAACTGAATGCGATCCTTATCGAAATCGCAGAAAAATCCCGCCAACTGAAGCGCCGGACGGTTAATCTCCGGCTTCGTAATCATACGTCCGGCAATATCAATTTCCGGTGTCAAATTCACCAGCTTCATCTTGTCAACCAGCTTTTGCAGTTCTACCTCGTACATAGTTCCCCTTTCCGGCGGCACGTTCTTCTCCTTTGTGTGCCCATTCCTTCGCATCTATTATATGCTACGCCTACGGCAAATGCAATCAATTTTCTTCCGCCTCACCGGCGCTCTCACGTTCCGCAGACACGCTATTGTCGTGTAAAAAGTCATATACCGATTCCGCAACGCGCAGATTCATTCCCGGAAGCTGTGACAGCTCTTCCGCGGTTGCCTTCTTCAGCTCCTCCATACTCCGATAATACTTCATCAGCGTACGGCGTCGAACCGCACCGATGCCCGGTATGTCATCCAGCTGCGAATGAACCTGCTCCTTCGTACGAACACTACGATGGTATTCTATCGCAAATCGGTGCGTCTCATCCTGAATTCTCGTCAGCAATGCAAATGCTTCACCACCGGAACGAAGCGGCAGCTCGCGTCCTTGGTAATACAGGCCTCTCGTTCTGTGATGGTCGTCCTTCACCATACCGCAAACCGGTATCGTAAGTCCCAGTGAAGCAAGCACCTGCTCGGCAATTCCGACCTGACCCTTTCCACCGTCCATCAAAATCAAATCCGGATATCGCGTAAAGCTATTGCTAAGCTCCTTTTCGCGGTCCTTCTCTCCATGCAAGAAGCGCCTCGTCAGAACCTCCTCCATCGACGCATAATCGTTCGGTCCCTGAACACCCTTGATGCGGAACTTGCGGTACTCCGCACTTCTCGCCTTACCGTCCACAAATACGACCATCGATCCCACGCTATGAAATCCGCTGATGTTCGAAATATCGTACGATTCCATACGATGCAGCTCTTCCATCCCAAGCAGCTCGGCCAATTCCTTCACCGCACCGGTTGTGCGACTTTCCTCGCGAGTAATCTTCTCGAGATCGCGATTCAGAACGAGCTCTGCATTTTGCTTGGCCAGCTGGATCAAGCGCTCCTTTCCGCCGATCTTCGGCACACGAAAGCTCACACCACGTCCCTTCTTTGCACTGAGCCACTGCTCCAACAGCTGTGCATCGTCCGGCTCCGACTCCACCAACAGTTCCTTCGGTATATACGGCGTTCCGGCGTAATATTGCTTCACGAACTCCGAGAGAATCTCGCCCGGGGCGCGTTCATTTGTCTCCGACATATGAAAATGCTCTCTGCCGAGAAGCTTTCCTCCACGCTCAAAGAACACCTGCACCACACAATGTCCGCCCTGAGAAGCCATTGCAATGATGTCGCGCTCCTCGTCGTGCGTATCGGTCGCTTTTTGCTTTTGCGAAAGTGCCTTAACGCGATTCATCAAATCGCGATAGCCTGCTGCCACCTCGAATTCCATCTCAGCGCTGGCGGCATACATCTTCTTTTCCAAGGTTTCAAGCACCTCTTCGTAATGGTTGCTCAGAAAATGCAGCACACGTTCTACCATGCCCGCGTACTCTTCCTTTGTCACCTTTCCGGCACAGGGCGCATCGCACTGACCGATCTGATGATACAGACACGGCCTTCCTGTTCCGATTTCCTTCGGAAGACTCTTGTTGCACGTCCGAATCCGATAAATCTTTCTCAGCAAATCAATTGTATCGTTGATGGCTACGCCATTAGCATACGGTCCGAAGTACCTCGCCTTATCCTTCTTCTGGTCTCTCGCGAGCATTACGCGCGGAAAATCCTCCTGCACCGTAACCTTAATGAACGGATAGCTTTTGTCGTCCTTCAAAAGCGTATTGTAGCGCGGATGATGCTCCTTGATCAAATTGCACTCGAGCACCAACGCCTCCAGCTCCGTATCAACGACAATGTATTCAAACCAGGCAACGAGCGAAACCATCTTTTGAATCTTCGGCGAAAGCTTACTACTCTCACGAAAATACTGCCGCACTCGGTTCTTTAATATCTTCGCCTTTCCGACATATAAAATCGTATCGCGCGCATCGTGCATGATGTATACTCCCGGAGCAGCCGGAAGCTTCTTTAATTCCTCGGCAATATCAAAGTCTCGCATCGTTCCCTCCTTTCCGCAACGACTTCGCCGAAGCGGTCGCCGCCAGTACAAAAAGCTGCCGCTCAAAGAAACGACAGCTTTTGATTCTTATTCTTGTACATTTGTCAATTCAATCTCGGTAATCTCCGCTGGCTGCTCTGCCTTCTCGGGATATTTGATTCGATTGAAAATGCTCATAAACTGCTTGCCGGTAATGGTCTCCTTCTCAATCAAGAATTCCGCAGCCTCATCGAGAATCTGCATGTTCTCCGTCAGAAGGCGAATTGCTTCCTTGTAGCTGTTATCCATCACCTTATGGATCTCCGTATCGATCTTTGCAGCGGTTGCGTCACTGCAATTGAGCACAGTGCGACCCTCAAGATACTTGCTCTCAACAGACTCAAGCGCCACCATTCCGAATTCATCGGACATACCGTAGAGCGTAATCATCTGGCGTGCAAGGTTCGTAGCACGCTCGATATCGTTGCTGGCACCGGTCGTAATGGAATTGAACTTCACCTGCTCCGCCGCACGACCACCGCAGAACGTCTTAATCATCGTCAAAATCTCATCCTTGGAGCTGAGGTATTTCTCCTCCTCGGGTACCTGCATCGTGTAACCGAGTGCGCCCATCGTTCTCGGAACAATCGTAATCTTCTGAACCGGTTCGGCATTTTTCTGAAGAGCCGCAATCAAAGCATGTCCTACTTCGTGGTAAGCCACAATCTTCTTCTCCTCGGGTCCGAGAATACGATCCTTCTTCTCCTTACCGGCGAAGACAACCTCAACGGACTCCAGAAGATCGGACTGCTTTACTACCGTTCTGCCTTCCTTTACTGCCAAGATGGCAGCCTCGTTAATGATATTCGCAAGATCGGAGCCAACCGCACCGCTCGTTGCAAGCGCAATCTCCTCCAGATTCACGGAATCGTGCATCAAAACATTCTTAGCATGAACTCGCAAGGTCGCGATACGGCCCTTCAAATCCGGTTTGTCTACGATGATTCGACGGTCAAATCGACCCGGACGAAGCAATGCCTTATCAAGTACCTCCGGTCGGTTTGTAGCCGCAAGGATAACGATACCCTTGGACGTATCAAAGCCGTCCATCTCCGCAAGCAACTGATTCAACGTCTGCTCACGCTCGTCGTTACCGCCGCCATAGCGACTGTCACGACTCTTACCGATTGCATCAATCTCGTCGATGAAAATGATACACGGTGCCATCTGCTGTGCCTGACGGAACAAATCACGTACACGAGAAGCTCCGACACCGACATACATCTCTACGAAATCCGAGCCCGAAAGCGAAAAGAACGGAACCTTTGCTTCTCCCGCTACGGCCTTTGCAAGCAATGTCTTACCGGTACCGGGAGGTCCGACAAGCAATGCTCCCTTAGGAAGCTTCGCACCGATTCGTGTATACTTTGCGGGGTCATGCAGGAAGTCCACCAACTCGAGCACAGAGTCCTTAGCCTCTTCCTGGCCCGCAACGTCCTTAAACGTCACGCCGGTTTCCTTCTCCACGTACATCTTTGCGTTGCTCTTTCCAACGCCCATACCGCCGATTCCGCCATTCTTACCGAGTGAGCGGAACAACGCCCACATCATCACGTAAATCAATACGAACGGCAGTACATACATCACCAAAATATCAATAATGGTCGTACTCTTGTTCACAATCAGTCGACTCACCGGAATCTCCGCATCGACCAAAATCGTTACCAACTCTTCATGATTCACGATACCGGTATAATAGGTCTCGATCATCGGGTCCTCAGTAGTACTCTTGTTCGGATAAATTACAATCTTATCGTAATCCGTCTGAATCTCTACTCGCTCTATCGTACCGTTCTCGATCATCGTCATGAATTCATTGTAGGTTATCTCTTTGTTCTTCAAACCCGTAATGTATTCGCTGATAATCATGTAGAGTCCTATAAATATGAAGAAGACAACGACCGTAGCCACTATACGGGTCAACGAGCCCTTCTTCTTATTGTCATTCTTATTCGGCTGCTTGTCCGAATTCGGGTTCTTATTCTCCACTTGACACCTCCCATGTTACCTAGGCACATTATAGATGAAAGCGTATCAAAATACAACCCATACGCGGTGAAATTTTTATGAACGTAGCTACTCGATGCGATCTAGTCGCAGGATTGGTTCAAGCGCCTCTACTCTTCCTCTGTGCTTCAGTGGTGTTACTTCATACTGCTCGCACTGCTCCAATACAATCGGCGAGTAAAGCGAATATCCCATGCGCTTAATCCGACGCCTTGGGAACTCCATCAGAATCTGCCCCTTCTTCATAGTCTCATTCGGTTCTACCTTTGTAGAATATATGCCATGTGAAAGGAATTCACTCTCCAGTGCAACCTGTATGCGAAGCCGAATTCCTCCCTCTCCTTCCAGAAGCATAGCATGTCCCGAATGTGAGATCGCAACCACTCTGCCATCGA
This sequence comes from Lachnospiraceae bacterium, assembly GCA_045645665.1. Classification (GTDB taxonomy): domain Bacteria; phylum Bacillota; class Clostridia; order Lachnospirales; family Lachnospiraceae; genus ISDg. Next base: position 14,892 of record JAZRJF010000089.1, read on the forward strand.
ACGGAGCTCGCACCACGTCGTCCTTCGGCAGGATAGCAATTCCCGGTCCCATCTCTCCTTTTGCAAAATGCCGCTCCGGCACTTTTGAAAGCGGTACAATCTTTCCCGTCAACGGTGACAGGATTTCTACATGTTGCATCGATATTCCCTCCGATTTTCTTATAGTATGAGAGGGTTTCGTAAGCTTTATTCCGTACGACCGCATCAAAAAAGGACGGTACTCCACGCGACGACGTATCGCCTCGTTTTCGTACCATCCTTATTTCTCATCAAATATCGATATCTTCTCCGCGCTCTCTGCTTTCAATCAAACGCTGTCTCCGTGCACTCGCAGTCTCCGACTCTTCCTCCTCGCGCAACGTCTTGCGGAAATTCAACGGCGAGATGCCGTAACGCTTTTTGAACAGCTTACTGAAATGATATACGTCGTCGTAACCGACACTAGCCGCAATCATCTTAATGCTATCCTTACTTTCCACAAGAAGCTCTCTTGCCTTACTCAATCGCAGGCTAATCAAGTAGTTAATCGGCGAATCTCCCGTCTTCTCCTTAAAGATCTTCGAAATGTACACCGGACTCAAATACATGTTGTGCGCAATTTGGTCAAGAGAAATGTGCTGCGAATAGTTGTCCTTCAAATACTGCACAATCTTCTTTACAACATAGCTCTTCGAGTAACTCTCGAATACCATGCCGACAGACTCGGGCTCCGTAGTTCCCGCAATCGCGCGGAAGATCAAAATCAGCATCTTCATCATCTGTGCCTGAACGAGATAATAACGTCCCGGCTGCGTTGAAGTGTTTTCCTCGATAATCTCGTAGCAACAGCGACTAATCTCACGCTTGCTCTCGCTGCTCAGGCTCAAAATGTGACCACCGCCCGGAAGCTCGATTGCATTTTCCGGCATGCCGAGCAGATGAATATCCGTAATGCCCGCCACGAACTCCAGCGTAGGGTCCGCGGGATTGGTTACAATGCTCTGATGCATTACGCCCGGATTGCAGATAAGCAAATCCCCCTGCTTCACATCATACGTAATGCCGTCGACCAAATATCGGCCGGTACCCGATAGGATATACGCAATCTCCGGATAGGTATGCGAATGATAATGATTGAGTCTTGCATCGCGTATCCGGCTACAATACAACACCGTCGGATGTAGCTCACGATAGGAAATGTCTGAATAAATCTCGCTCATAGGTACCTCTGTTTCCGCGCTGCCGCGCTCTTAAGTGTTATGTGGTCGGCAAATCATTTGTCACGTTGCCGTCACCGCTAATCGGTATCTCCTCGCCGCCAAAGGTTGCTTTCGGCAAGAAAATGCCTTGTACAAATGCACTGCCCCTTGCGAAAAACTCACGAAAATCGTAGTATTCCTGTCCTGCATAAGTTTGAAAATCCGCCGAAACGCCATATGCATGCATTCCCACACGCTCCGCAAGATAGACTGCTCTGTACAAATGATAGGTCTGACTCACTAAGACAATCGTCTCACATTGAAATATATTCTTCGCACGCCATACGCTATCATACGTGGAAAGTCCGGCGTGATCCATAAAGATGTCCTCTGCCGGAACGCCCGAATCGATGGCATATTGCTTCATCGTATTGACTTCATCATAACCTTGATAGGCATGGTCGCCACTCATCAAAAGCTTCTTGGCAAGCCCCGCCTTGTAAAGGTGTATTCCCTGCTCAAGACGCGCCGACAACATCGGACTGGGTGTCCCGTCACTTCGAACCCCGCAGCCAAGGACAACAACCGCGTCCACTGTCGGTAAGCTTCGTTCCGTCCCATTCTCAGTCATTAAATTAATCGTGGTCCCCGTCGTCGTTCCTTCCAGCACAAGCTCGCCTCCGGTATCGAAGATTCGCTCCTCGGTCGTGCCGCGCACGTAAGCATTTGCCCCCACCGTTACCAACAAGCCAAGAAGGAATAAAACCATAACGACAAGCCCACCGATGAGCAACCACTGCAAAATGCTCCGCCGTTTATCAAATATCTTCAATCTGCCAATCAATCGGTGTTACCCCGTGCTCCTTCAGGAACGCATTTGTCTTACTAAAATGCCGACAACCGAAAAAGCCGCGATATGCCGAAAGCGGACTTGGATGTGGCGCGGTCAGCACCAAATGATTCGGATTGTTCAGCATACTTCTCTTCTTCTGAGCCGGCGAGCCCCACAGCAAAAACACAATCGGGCGATTCTCAAGGTTGATTGCGCGTAGCACCGCATCCGTGAAGTTCTCCCAACCCTTTCCCTGATGCGAAAGCGGTTGGTGTGCTCGCACCGTCAAAATCGTATTGAGCAATAACACTCCCTGCTCTGCCCAACGAACCAAATACCCGTTGTTCGGAATCCGACAACCGAGGTCCGTCTCCAGCTCTTTATAAATGTTCACAAGCGAGGGCGGTGCCTGCACAGGCGGCTTTACGGAAAAGCAAAGTCCATGCGCCTGTCCTTCCCCGTGATACGGGTCCTGTCCGAGAATTACGACCTTAACCTCGGACAACGGTGTCAAGTGAAATGCGCTCAAAACGTCGTCTGCGGGCGGGTATACTACTCTAGTAGAATACTCATTTTTCACGAAACGGTACAAATCCTTGTAATAGTCTTGTCCGAATTCTCCGCCGATGGCCTTCAGCCAATCATTTGTAATCGCACCCATGAAAGTCCCCCTACTGTGCTACATACGTACGCTCACGCCACGGTCTCTGAGATACTCCTTCACCTCGGAAATCTCGAGTTCCTTATAGTGAAACAGCGTTGCAGCCAATGCCGCATCTGCCTTGCCCTCGGTCAGGGCATCGTAAAAATGCGACTTCTCTCCGGCACCGCCCGAAGCGATAACCGGTATCTTCACAACCTCTGCAATACGACGTGTCAACTCGAGGTCGTAGCCGTTCTTCGTACCATCGCAGTCCATGCTCGTAAGCAAGATCTCGCCCGCGCCGAGCGACTCCGCCTGCTTTGCCCATTCGATCGCGTCGATGCCCATATCAATGCGGCCGCCGTTCTTATAGATGTGGAAGCTTCCGTCCGGCGTACGCTTTGCATCGATCGCCACTACGACACACTGGCTACCGAAACGCTTTGCCGCCTCGGAAATGAGCGGAGGATTCATAATCGCCGCCGAATTGACAGCTACCTTATCCGCTCCCTCTCGCAAAATCATATAGAAATCCTCTACCGTACGAATACCGCCGCCTACCGTAAACGGAATGAACACCGTCTCGGCTACTCGGCGCACCATCTCGCTTCGAATCGTTCTGGCGTCGGAGGATGCCGTAATATCCAAAAACACCAGCTCGTCCGCGCCCGCCTCGCCGTACGCTCTGCCTACCTCCACGGGATCTCCCGCATCACGCAGGTTTACAAAATTAATGCCCTTTACTACTCTTCCGTTATGTACATCCAAGCACGGAATAATTCTCTTTGTATGCATCTTAAATCCGTCCTCTCCACTATACTAGATAGCTGCAAAATTCCTCAAAATCGCCATGCCAACTTCTCCGCTCTTCTCGGGATGGAATTGACACGCGAACAGATTGCCCTTTTCCACTGCCGCATGAATCAAAGGACCGTAGATTGTCGTTGCCGCAACTACCTCCGGCTCCTCTGCCTGCAAATAGTACGAATGGACAAAATACACGTAGCTTTCGTCGGGAAGTCCGGCAAACAGTCTGGAGTCCTTTCTACAGGTCAAGTCATTCCAACCGATATGCGGAATCTTACGTCCGCCACCCTCGGGAATTCTCACGATGCGACCCGGCAACAAAGACAAGCCCTTCACACCCGGACTCTCCTCGCTTTCGTCAAACATCAGCTGCAAGCCGAGACAAATGCCGAGAAACGGCTTCCCTTCTGCCACGCACTGATGAATCACATCCACCAAACCGAAGCGCTCCAGCTTCTCCATAGCATCGCCAAATGCACCTACGCCCGGCAAGATTACACGGTCTGCCGCCAAAATCTCAGCCGGATCTCTCGTAACCTTAGCCTCTAAGCCAAGTGCCCGAAGAGCATTTTGCACACTGCATATATTTCCTGCATCGTAATCGATGATTGCTATCATATCTGTTCTGTTCCTTTCTTTATCCATTGGCCGCTTCAAGCTCAAACCAAAACTCCACACCCTTCGGATGGTTTACCACTCCGTAAGCTTGATTGTGCAAATCCATAATCGCCTTTACAACCGATAATCCGATACCGCTGCCGCCGTACTCTCTTGTACGCGCCTTGTCCACTTTGTAGAATTTCTCCCAAAGATGGTCGATGTCCTCTTCCGGAATCGGCTCTCCTGTATTATACACGGAAACGCGCACGGTTGCACCATTTTTCTTCACCGAAACCGCAATTTCCTTCGAACCCGAAACGTGATTGAGCGCATTGCTGATGTAATTGGTCGCCGCCTCTTCAATGCGATACTCGTCCGCCCACACATAGATGGGCTCCTCGTGATAAAAATGCAGCTTCACATCCTGTCTTTGACGCAAAAGCTCCGTATTGTTCAAAAGGCCTCTCAGCAATCCCACGATATCGAAGCGCTCATAATCAAGCGCATTTTGGCCGAATTCGAGCTGATTGAGTGTCAACAGCTTCTGCACGATACGGTTCATCTTCGCCGCTTCGTCCGTAATGACCTCGCAGTAAAATGCACGGCTCGCCTCGTCATCCTGAACATTCTCCTGAAGTCCCTCTGCATAGCCCTGTATTAATGCGATGGGCGTCTTAAGCTCATGCGATACATTTGCCAAAAAGTCCGTTCGCAGCTGCTCCATCTCCATCTTGCGCTCCAAATCCTTTTGCAGCTCATTATTGGCCTGCTTCAGCTCACCGATTGTCGTTTCCAAACGATCGGAAAGACTATTGAGCGAACGTCCGAGCTGTCCGACCTCGTCTCGCGAAGAAACCGGGCATTTTTCATCGAATTCAAGCCGACTCATGCGCACTGCTACGTCCGACATTCTCTCGATCGGCTTCGTAATCGCGCGACAGATGAAATATACGACTACCGAGCCAAGCAGTAGCACGAGAAGTCCGGTCACCGAAAGAAAACGTGACGCAATGTCCGCCGCCTCCTCGATGCTTTGGTAGTTCGTACGAACAAATAAGTAGTAGCCGTTGTCCAAGGTGCCGAACAAATCAATGTAGCTCGACCCCATATAGTTGTCATTCAGCTGGTAGATGGAATAACTCGAAGCCACCCGTAGCTCATGATAATCCACAATCTGCTCATCGATGCTGACGCCGAGATATCGTTGAATAGACGCCATACAACGCATAATCGTACGCTCATTGGAATCGCTCGAGAAGACGAACTTCCGATCTCCCATCATGTACGGATTCATAATCAAAATGGTGAACTGACCGTTGTTGGACTTCTGCTCAATAAAATGCTGCGTCTCTTCCGGCAACACCTCATCGTCGTCGAGCCGCTCATTGATAGCAAGGTAGCTTTCCTTCAATTCGGAAAGCTTCCGGTTCTGATAGTAATCCTTCAAGAAGAACTCCGTCATAAGCCACGTTCCGCCGAGTACGACAACGACTGCACAAAAAAACAAAAGCAATATCTTTGTCCGAAAGGATGTAAACCGCTTCACGTCGCTCCTCCTTCTATCGTATGATCGATTTCTATATCTCAAACTTGTAGCCCATACCCCAGATGGTCTTAATATAATCTCCCTTATCGCCGAGCTTGCTTCTCAGCTTCTTAACGTGCGTATCGATTGTTCTGGCATCTCCGAAATAATCATAGTTCCAAACATTATTCAAAATCTTCTCTCTCGAAAGAGCCACACCCTTATTGCTGATAAAGTAAGCGAGCAATTCAAATTCCTTTACGCTCAGCTCCATCGGCTCTCCGTCAAGCGTCACCACGTGCGCCGACTTATCGAGGACGATCTCGGCCACCTCGATAATCTCTTCGTCCTGCAGCGTCATACGTCTGAGAATCGCATCGACTCTCGCAACCAATACCTTCGGGCTGAACGGCTTCGTAATGTATTCGTCCACTCCGAGCTGGAAGCCTTTCAGCTCGTCGCGCTCCTCGCTGCGTGCCGTCAACATAATAATCGGCACCTTCGAATATTGACGAAGCTCCTTGCACACCTGCCAGCCATCCATCTTCGGCATCATCACGTCCAAGATTACAAGACTGATATCCTTGTTGGCAAAGAAAATATCAATCGCCTTTTCACCGTCCTCTGCCTCCAACGTCTCATAGCCCTTCCTCTGCAGGAAATCGCACACAAGCTTTCTCATACGACTCTCATCGTCAACTACCAATATACGAATCTCGCTCATCGTTATCCTCCCTTGTCAATCCGTTAAAATGCTCCGGCCCGCCCCTCTACGCAAGGACAGTCGGCGCCGTAATGTGAACAGTATACAGAGCGGCTGTGAAAGGTTCGTGAACAACACCGAACACACGCACATTATTCGCCGTAACGGTATACACGGATTGTATCAATATATACACTCGGATTCGGCTTCAGCTTCGAAGTCACCTTGGCCTTCATCAGCTTATCGAGCACCTCATAGCCATCGTACAGCTGTCCGAACACCGTATGGTGGCCCGTAAGCCATGGTGCACCGCCGTATTTCATAAAATGCTCCAGCTGTTCGTCCGTCACCGTCGTTCCGTACGCCTCCTCAAAATACTCCTGAAGCGTCATATGGTAACGGTTATCAAGAGGATCCTTCAACCCCTGCACAACCTCCGCCGGTGTCTGCACGACAAAAAACTGATCGGTGTTCGTGCCGTCTATTCCCTCATTTGCCATGCAAAGCGCTCCGCGCACCGGTAGCAGCTTTTCAGACAGTTCATTTTCAAAGCCGGAGCCGAAGATACTATCCCCGCTCGCACCGGTTCCGTCGATATCTCCCGCCTGAAACATATAATCATCAATGATCGTGCCGATCTTAACTCCGTCGTAGGCACCCTGCTCCGCAAGGGTAATCAAATTCTCGACCGCTTTCGGTGCCTCGCTCGCAAACAGCTTAAAATGCAAGGAACCGTAACCGCGAATTACAACCTCAATGCACTGCTCTCCCGCATTTGGCTGCGCCAGCTGATAAATGCTCTGCGCCTCACCGGACAGTGCGGGTTCTTCTATGCCTTCGTTCACGCCTTCGCTCGGTACCGGCGTGACAGTAGTTTCGTTACCGGAGGGTTTCGCCGGCTTCTCCTTTCCACAGCCCACACACAGGCTCATCAGAACCAGTAGCAATATTGCAAAGCTTTTTTGAAATCTCATGCTGAATCCGTCCCTCCTTAGCGCTCGCCCCGATACGCAAATCGTCGAGCAAATCGAGAAATACGACAAGGTCCCGCAGTGTACCTTATCATAAGTATTATATCCTTATTTGCCCTTCATTTCAATGTTAGAAGAGCAATTTCGAAAAAAATCATTTTGGTACTTGACAATTCGGATTCTATGTTGCATAATGTTCAAGCACGACAAAATTTCATCGAGGCGTGGCTCAGTTTGGTAGAGCGCTGCGTTCGGGACGCAGAGGTCGCGTGTTCGAATCACGTCGCCTCGATTTTACGTGCATGCTGGAATAGCTCAGCAGGTAGAGCACTTCACTCGTAATGAAGGGGTCGTCAGTTCGAATCTGATTTCCAGCTCTCAGTCGTAGTGCTTTACGGCTAACATTTCATAATATCGAGGCGTGGCTCAGTTTGGTAGAGCACTGTGTTAGGGACGCAGGGGTCGCGTGTTCAAGTCACGTCGCCTCGATTCGAAGAGAGAAACTTTGTTTCTCTCTTTTTTTGTTTTCTTGACGAATACGCCTTGAGTGCTCGCCTCGCTTGTGCATTTTTGATTAGGAAAACTGCTCAAAAACAGCCCCTGCTTTTCTCTCACCGTGGCTTTCATTTTGCCTTGCATTTTGCAAAATGCACTGCTAGAATCGAAGTTGCCGAAAGTCACGGCAACTCTTTTTTGTCTTGATGTCTCAATACAAATCCGGACTCTGTACTCACAGAGAATATTCACAGATACCAAACAGCGCGCAGAAAAAGAGCAATTACATACTGAAAAGAAAGGACGAACCAAGGGGTTCGTGGGTCAAGCAATGAACAATAGTGAACACTATCGCGCATTTTGCGAAGCCGTGCGCGAAACCGTTATGCAGCGAATGGGTGCTGACTTTGAAGTCTCGCTCCATCCCGTTGTAAAGAACAACAATGTAAAGCTCGACAGTCTCATCATTCGAAAGCACAATGCGGTCGTGATGCCGTCCATCTACCTCAATTCCTTCTTCGAGGAATTTTGCGAGGGCAAGGAGATGGAGGACATCATTAAGGAGATTTTGCAGCTTTACGAGGAGCATCACGAGCAATGTCAGGAGGACATATCCTTTGCCTTTGAGGATATCAAGCAGCATGTATTCTTCCGCTTGGTGAACAAACCTCGCAACAAAGAGCTCCTCGACACACTTCCTCATATCGATCTCGGAGACTTGGCGATTACGTTTCATTTTCTCGTCTTTAACGGCGGAAAGCGCATGGGGACCGTACGTATTACCTGGGAGCATTGTGCGATTTGGGAGACGAGCTTTTCCGAGCTGATGGAGTTGGCGGCGAAGAACACAAGCAAGCTTGTGGAGCCTACTATACGCTCTATGGAGTCGGTCATCGAAGATATTCTTTGGGATAGTGTACGCAATTGCCCGAGTGGCGATCTCAAAGGCAATCCCGAGGAGCAGATCGACGAGATTCTCAATCTGCTGTTGCATCGAAAGGACCACGAAGGTGTGCCGATGCATGTGCTTTCTAACACCGTCAGCAACCACGGTGCATCCTCTTTGCTCGCCGTCCCGTTCCTTGACCGCTTCCGCGAGGAGCTCGGCGAGGACTTCTTCATCCTGCCCTCGAGTATTCATGAAGCCATTCTCGTCCCTCAGAGCAAGGCTCCGAACAGGGAACGATTGTGCGAGATGGTAACCGAAATCAACGGCACGCAGGTGCCCGAGCAAGAGTATCTGTCGGACAACGTATATCTGTACTCCGAGTTCCGAGCACTGCTTCCGGAGAAGCTGGTCGCAATGATACAGTAGCATGGGCTCTGCCCTCTCACAATGAGCTTGTGCTTGCACAAGCTCTGCGCGCGAGCGGGTCGCGCAGCGACTCCTTCCTTGCCGCGAGCTGCGCATATGGAAGGTACTTTTTTTCATGGGCGGAGCCCATGAAAAAAAGACCTACCGTGCACATAACATTGCTCGGTAGGTCTCATGCACCTGAAGGGATTCGAACCCCCGACCATTGGCTTCGGAAGCCACTACTCTATCCACTGAGCTACAGGTGCGCATTCAAAAAGCTCGGCTGATAATACCGACTTTTCTTCCGTCGTCATTATAGCATAATTTCAAAATTGTTCAATAGGCAAGTTGAAATTCTCGCCTGCCAGAATAGGCGGACAGTCGTTACCAACGAGCATTTTACAACATCATTTTTCAAGGAGGTAATCACATTCATGAAGAACTCGAAGCGGCTGCTTTCCCTGTTTGTGACCATGGCGCTCCTCGTCGGCCTCGGCACGGGACACATCCCGCAAGTCCGGTCGGCGTCGAATACCACACAGGAATTTGTAGACGCCTTCCTCGCGGAATGCTTGGCAAAGCTGGGGCGCGGGTACTCTCCCGACAACGAAGGCGGCGGCCATTCCTGGACCCCCGATGTCGGGCGCTATAACTGCTCCGGCTTAGTGGCAAGTTCTTTGGAAGCGCTGGGTATGCCGTGTCCCGGTCTTCAGCAAGATGCGAGGTGGGACTGGGACGTCTGGGGCAAGACCGCGGACTGGAAAAGCTGGTTTTCTTCCAAATCAAACGGACAGACCGTTTCGTTTACACTCGCAAACGGAAACACCGTGCAGTACACCGTCAGAAAACCGACGAGCTCTACACCGTATCTAACGTACGACTCAAACGGCAACTGGAACGGCTATACGACCGAAGGACTGAAATATCTTTCGATACCGGGCACCATCATCATAAAGATGAACAGCTCACAATCCAGCGGCCATATGACGGTTTCTCTCGGACAATATCAAGTCTCCGGCATCTCGCTTTCGGGAAATGCATCAGCCATTGCTTCTCGTATTCCTCGAATCGAGGATCACGTTCGCCAATCATTAACCGCGCGTTATTCCGACGGTGTGAAGGCTTCAACGTATGCCTCGAGTCCGTACTGTCTGTCCAAAAGCCTATCTCAGCTCTTAGCCGAAGGCGGCACGAAGAACGTGTACGGTCATGAGGCGGTATGGGAGTATCGAACGCGAAGCGATTTTGCTTCTAAAACAGTGTACAATCCCATATGGCAGATTGATAGCTTGAACACCACTGCCGGCGTTACCGTCAACAACAATCCATACGGCAAGGACACTACGGGTGCCATCTACGGTCTACTTGTACCGGATGTCCCGACTCAAAATCTGTACGGAAGCGTTGCCGTCAAAAAGGTCGATTCCTTCGGCAACACTCTCTCCGGAATTCAGTTCGGTCTGTTTTCTTACAATGACGGTGCCTACACTATCGTTAGAAATGCATTTACAGGCGCTGACGGCACGGTAACGTTCGACGGAGAAGGCTTGAAGCTAAAACAAGGGGAAACCTACTACGTCAAAGAGCTTTCGGGCAAGCACGGCTACCATACCGACCTACAGACGTATAAGCCGGTCACGATCGGTCCCGGCACGACCTTCGTCGGAGTCGACTCCGTCTGGGTCAATGACAACTGGACAGGAAGTCTTGAGATTACTAAGACGTCAACCGGTTCGAGCACACCTCTGTCCGGCGCGGAATTTACGGTGTATCAATATGACGCAACAACGAATTCCTACAGCAAGTATGCAATCATGCCGTATGAAGACGGTATCTATTGTATCCCCGACCTTCCCTACACAGAAACCAACCAAGGAAAATATCGCGTTGTGGAGACCGCACCGCCACCCGGCTTCGAGCTTGTCGAGAACGGCTGGAGTCGTGACTTCACGATTGGGGCGGCCGATCAAGCATTTTCCTATAGCGTCGAAAATGCCCCGGCTAAGGGTAAGGTCATCGTGAAAAAGCTTGCGCGCTAGTGCCTATTCTTTTCGTATTCCGATTCAGAATACATCTACCATTCTACAATTCTATTAATCCAAAGGAGAATCTACAAAAATGAAACACTTACGTTTTCTTTCCCTTATTCTCGCAGGACTCCTGTTCTGCGCCCTGTTTCCTCTTGCCCTTGCGGCAAATGACGACGAAGTAGATGCATTGCCTTCTACAGCTACTCTGCCCGGCTCTACCGTCTCCGACGAACCATCCGAAAAAAGAACCACACGTTCTTCTAGCGGTTCCGAAGACGGAACAGAGTATACTATCGTAGACTACCACGTAAGCGGCCAGGCTCTCGCCGGAGCACGACTTCAGTTGCTTGACAAGACCGGCAAGGTCATTCAGGAATGGACTACCGACGGTACAGATTATGAAATTAACGCCGTCCTAATCGCCGGAGAGACGTACACCTTGCATGAAGTATCCGCTCCGGCCGGCTACGTCTTGGCAGACGATATTACATTTACCGTGTCGTTAGACGGTTCCGTTGACGAGATTGTCATGGAGGACGATACAACGAAGGTGCAATTTTCAAAGGTATCGGCGTTAGACGGCACGCACATTCCCGGCGCCCTGCTTCAAATCCTTGACGCAGACGGCGAAATCGTATACGAATGGACAACGGATGGAACCGTGCTTCATCTGGAAGCCCTACTTGTGGCCGGTGCCACCTATACATTACACGAAGCCGCTTCTCCTTCCGGCTATGTCGTATCCGAGGACATTCCCTTTACCGTATCCACAGATGGCTCCGTTGACAAGGTTGAGATGAAGGATGGCCACACCAGAGTTGAGATTTCCAAGCTTTCCGGTTTGGATGGTTCACTGCTTCCCGGTGCTGTATTGCAGCTCCTCGATAAGGACGGAACTGTCATCGACGAATGGACAACCACAAATGAAGTTCACTGTTTGGAGGCTATTCTTGTTGCCGGTGAGACGTACATCTTGCACGAAGTGTCCGCTCCGGCAGGCTATTTGGTTGCGGAAGATATCGAATTCACCGTATCCAGCAACGGCGAGGTAGACAAGCTCGTGATGACCGATATGTACACCAAGGTAAGCATTAAGAAGGTTTCCAAATCCGATAACGAGCCGCTTGCCGGTGCCACCTTGCAGGTAACGACCAGCTCCGGAAAAGTAATTGAAGAATGGATAAGCGACGGCTCTGTTCATGAGCTAAATGCAACCTTGACCGCCGGGGATTCCTACATTCTCAAAGAGGTAAAGGCTCCAGCCGGCTACTACCTTGCAGACCCGGTAGAATTCACCGCACCTACCGATGCGAAAAATAAGGAGATAACACTGGCAAACCAGGTTGTTATGGCCGTATTGGCAACCGGCGACACCGGTAGCTTCGCACTTTGGATCGGTGGAATCGTACTCTCCGGACTGGTACTTACGACCACTCTCCTGCTTCGCCGCAGAGCTCGCCGCCGCTTGACGATGCGCAACTGATATCCAAAGACAACTTCACCACATTTTCACGACGCTGTACGCATACGATGATTCGCACTGTACGCTACGGCCGGCACAACACAAAAGGGGAGGTGCCAGGATCGATTCCTGACACCTCCCCGGTGTATTATTCGGTTACGTTCCAAACGCTCATTAGGCGCGTCATAATGCCGCATTCTCGGCAAACGGACCGTCGGTTTACTGAATCAACAAGCTCATAATGGCATTGCTACGTTCCATAAACCTTGTCATCGCTTCAGGCTCCAGCGGCTTGTGCGCAAGCATCGCAAGGTCGAACAGCTGGCAACAAAGCATCTCGGTATGTTCGCCGTCGGTATTGTCACATACGTACTTCACAAGTGGATGGTTTGCATTGAGTACAAGCGTCACATCGTTTCCGAACTCCATGCCGCTCATTCCGTACATCCTCATCATCTCCTGCATACGGCGAGTCTCCTCGGACAGCGTAATGACGGCGGAGATGTTACTGTTCTTCAGCTTCTCGACACGAACCTCAAGCTTCTCATCACCAAGTGCCTTACGGAACAGATCGGTCAGAGTGTCTTTTTGAGACTGAAGGTCTTCGCCATCTTCATCCTTAAAGGTATCCGTAAGCTCTGCGTCGATGCGCTGGAAACGCACGGTCTCATTTTCCTGCTCAAGCTGTGTGATGAACGGCTGATCGATATTGTGCGTCATAATGAGCGCATCGAGACCAGCCTCCTTGAACATATTGATATACTGGCTCTGCTGCTTCTCATCTGTCACATAATATACAACATCCTTTTTCGGTGTCTCGGACGCTTCTTCGTCTCCCTGCTTCTTCGCCTTCGCTGCTTCGATATACTCAGGCAGAGTCACGTACTTACCGTCCAAATTCTTGTAGATGATATAGTCCTTCATCTTGTCGCGGAACTTGTTGTCCTTGAGGCAGCCGAACTTGATAAACGGACAGATGTCGTCCCAGCAAGCCTCGTAACTCTCGCGGTCTACCTTGTACATTCCGGACAGCTTATCCGCAACCTTCTTGGAAATATAGTCGCTGATCTTCTTAACAAAGCCATCGTTCTGCAATGCACTACGGGACACATTGAGCGGAATATCCGGGCAGTCGATAACACCCTTCAAAAGCATCAAAAACTCCGGAATCACTTCCTTGATGTTGTCCGCGATAAACACCTGGTTGTTGTACAGCTTAATCGTTCCTTCAAGGCTATCGTACTCTGTGTTGATCTTCGGGAAATACAAGATTCCTTTCAAGTTGAACGGATAGTCCATATTCAGATGAATCCAGAACAGCGGCTCCTTGTAATCGAGGAACACATCACGATAAAACTGCTTATACTCCTCCTCAGTGCACTCGCTCGGATTGTGAAGGAACAACGGATTCACTTCGTTGATCGGCTTCGGCGCATCGTCCTTCACCTCAGAAGCCGTTCCGTCCTCAGATACCTCTGCGTCCACGGTCTCCGTCTTCTTCTCCACAGGCTTCGTCTCGTCCTCAAAATAAATCGGCACCGGCATGAACGAACAGTACTTATTCAAAACTTCCTTTATGCGATATTCATTCGAAAATTCGTAGCTGTCTTCGTTAAGATAAAGCGTAATCGCCGTACCACGTTCTGTACGATCGCTGTCGCTCATCTCATATTCCATGCCCTCCTCGGACTCCCAATGCACAGCGGCAGCTCCCTCTCGATACGAAAGTGTATCAATCGTCACCTTATGCGCTACCATAAATGCACTATAGAAGCCAAGTCCGAAGTGACCGATAATCTGGTCCTCATTTGCCTTGTCTTTATATCTTTCCAAGAAATCAGTTGCTCCGGAAAATGCAATCTGATTAATGTACTCCTTCACTTCTTCCGCGGTCATACCGATACCGTTATCGATAAACGTCAGCGTCTTCTCCTCGGGATTCGTACGGATTGTAATATTCCACGCATTGTCCTCCGGCAGCTCCGCTTCCCCGATGAGTGCAAGCTTCTTCAGCTTAGTTACCGCATCACAGCCGTTCGAAACCAGCTCTCGCACAAAAATATCGTGGTCCGAATACAACCACTTCTTAATAATCGGAAATATGTTTTCCGAATTGATGGATAGATTTCCTTGCTCCATAGTCATATCTCATCTCTCCTTACGTTCTCTATTCTACAGCCATTCGCTGCCCATCCTCGCAATTTGCTTTATTGCTATGCCACCTAGTATACGCCTTCGCAAGTCGAATGTCAACACAAAATTAGCACTCACTTACCAAGAGTGCTAACAAGGTCGTTGAAAGCATATTCCACCTTGCATTTCACTCCTGCTTCGTATAACTTGCAGTAGCAAAATCCATACTAAATTCGAACCGTTGACGCAATCTTGTCGACGATTCCAATAATGATTGCGTACTGTTCGTTGTGCTTGACGCTCGGACAGTGCAGAAATGGAGACCTATTATGAGAGACAGCAAAAAGATGTACGAAGAGGTTGCCGTAAGATGTAGTGCCTACGCTCCTAAGGACGGTGGTAGCAAGAACTCCATGTCCGAGTCGAAGGTGTCCTGTGCAACCTGCAAGCATTTTACCAGAGAGGAGTACTGCGACATCGATCTTTACGACGCAATCGTAGAGAATCACAAGCTGAAGCAGTAATCCAACACTCCTTGTGAAGGTGCCCGGAGCGGATTGCGACACGATGTTCTACATTAGTAGTCCCAAGTGTTTATGCACTTTGTGTCACATCTGACGTCACATCAGAGCGGCATTATCTACAAGGCCGAAAAAATGACCTTCCCAAGGGTTCGTCTCTTAGGAAGGTCATTTTGCATACTTTTTCATTTCATCTTCAGCCCGTGAGCCACATCCGATTCGAACTACATCAACACATATCTGACGAAGAACAAAATCGCCAGATGCATCGGGTAGAACAAGTAAAATGCGTATTTCCACCGCGGATGCTGCTCCTTGCTGTAGCCAAGCGTTCCATCGTACAGCTTGATGAGAATCAGTGCCACAGCACCGCCGATATAATATACAATCGTTCCACCGCCGACAAGCACAACAAGCGCACAGGCAATGAGCTTCGTATCCGGCTCGGCGTAGAAATAATAAAACAGCAATACATACAACGGAATACTTTCCGGGTAGTCCATCTGAAGCAATATCGTCACAAGGTACGTCAGCACGATGGTTGCTACAAAGGATAGCCAGTACAAAATCTTTCCGCTCGCCGCTTCCTTCGCGGGACGCTCCTTGAAGCGTCTCTTCGCCATATCAAGGACCGACAGCATAAGAACTCCTATCACGAGAGTAAACATCACGTTAAAAATGCTCAACACTCGGTCGGCAAGCAAAGACAGCTCCTCTTCGCCCAAGGCCTTCCATGCCTCATCCCCGATCTCGACACGATACTTTGCAATCTCTTCTGCCTGCTTCAGTGCAATGGCCAGCCACGGCACCTCTGAAATAACAGCAAAGCCGAGCAACCGTAAAGCATACTTCTTGCGACTGCGCGTCTTCATATAGCCCTCAACAAGCAACAGGCACACAAGCGGAATGGTGATCCGACCGATGCTTCTGCACACAGTATAGCCGATGGAGCCAAGCTCTAAAAACAGAAGTCCGAAATGGTCCACCAGCATAGTAATACAGATGATAAGCTTCAGCTGCAGTGCATTTACACCAAAGCCTCGCGATATTCTTTCCGGTCCGTGCGATGTTCTTTTCGGTCTGCCCACATTCCTCGACGTGGGGGTATCATATACCCTCCAACTGTCTACCGCAGGCTCCTGCATAGTTAATTGCCTCTTCGCCATAACCCCTCACTATCACTTTTCTACACAGCCTTGCTCGCTTTGCAATACGACAACCGACTGCGCGGGAACGAGCATCCGCTGCCCCGCAGTTGCAACCGCTTCGTACCCATTCTCAGTACAAAGCACCACTCGGAAGCTGTAGCCCTTCGGGAGTCTCGGCACGCCAAATGCCTTCTCCTCTTCACTCATGTTGTACATAATATAAAAGGTGTCGTCCGTTTCTCCGTCCGCTCGCCTTACGTATTCTCCGCACAGCAAAATGCCGACACAACGATTGTGAAATTCTCCGTCCTGCCTCCACGCCTCCGTGCTGTGCACGGAAATACCGGGCATACCGAAGCTTCTAAGTGCGTCTTCGCTGATTCTTCCGGTCGCTCCGAACACCGGGTGCTCCCTCCTCAGCTTAATGAGTTCACGCACAAAGCCCCAAAATGCTTTGTCCTTACGAAGTCCCGACCAATCCAGCCAGCTCACCTCATTGTCCTGACAGTACGCATTGTTATTGCCACCCTGCGAATTGCCGAACTCATCGCCCGCGCGAAGCATCGGTGTTCCGACCGACAACAGCAAGGTCACCATCGCATTTTTCCGAAGCTTATCGCGAAGTGCGAGCACCTTGCGACGCTTCGTCGGACCTTCCACCCCACAATTTTGACCGAAGTTATGGATTCTTCCATCGCGTCCGCCTTCCGCATTTGCCTCATTATGCTTGATCTCGTACGAGTACAAATCAGCCAGCGTAAAACCATTATGGTCCGTAATGAAATTCAGAGACGTTGCTCTGCCCGGCACGTGCGTGGTACGAAAAGCAAATGCCTGCGCCAAACCATAGTCCCCTCGCAAAAAGCGTCTCGTGTCCAGCTCAAAGCCATCGTTGTACACAAACAGACGATTCGCAGCGGTACGACATGCACCGTCCCAATAACCGCCCAGTAACTTCACCTCAGACAAATACGGGTCCTCAGCCAAAAGTCGTCCGTCCATTCGCTCCAGATTGATTTGAAAACCGTCGATATGATATTCTCGCGTCCAGTATCGAAGTGCATCCAGCACCATTGTGCGGTTCGCACCCTCCGGAACATACATCTCCATCAGAACCTCGATTCCGCATCTATGAAGCGTTCTCACCATCGTCTTAAATTCGACATCGGCACGGCTTGCGTCCATAGCGTACGAAGCCTTAGGTGCAAAATAGTAATAGGACTCTGTATAGCCCCAGTAATTCAGCTTCGCGCGCTCGTATTCGTCAAACTCCACACACGGCATCAAAAGCACTGCATTTACACCGAGCTCCTGCAAATATCGAGCCTTTGCCGCCACGCCGGAATACGTTCCGTTTTTCTGCGACGCACACTTAGAAAAGCCACGCACATGCAACTCATACAGTACCATAGCCTCCTTCGCCACACCGGGAGCCTTATCACCGCGCCAGTCAAATCTATGAAGACGAAGCACTCCCTTTCGGTTCTCTCTCTGCTCCGCACTCAAACGCACACCATACTGCTCTCCACCGGTAACACGCGGCGCATACGGATCGACAAAACAGCTGCCCGCCAGCTCGTAGCGGTAGTAAAGGTCCGATGCCTCCAACTGAACCTGAACCGCAAACACCGAGCCCTCACGGTCTTCCTCAGTCAAAACAATTGAAAAATGAGGCTCATCGGCCGCCTCTGCGAACACATGAAGAATCACCTCCTCTGCCTCCGGTACGGACACAGCAAGGTTGGTCCACTTCCCCGCAGCGCTCACGCCGAGGGGAACCGGATTGCCTCTTCTGATTGCTCGCTTTTCTTCGCCAATAAGCCTCATATCGCATTCTCCAAACTGCAGTCAGGATTAATCATCCGTCTCTGCATTGACAGTAATCTTCTGACGCTTTCTCGCCATAATATCGCTGTCAAGATACTCGTCGTACGTCGTCACCTTATCAATCAAGGTACCCTCCGGTACGATCTCCATGATACGATTTGCTACCGTCTGTATAAACTGGTGGTCCTGAGACGTAAACAACGCTACGCCCGGGAACTTAATCAAGCCGTTGTTGAGTGCCGTAATGGATTCCATGTCCAAATGGTTCGTAGGCTCGTCAAGCACCAGTACATTTGCGCCCATGATCATCATCTTGGACAGCATGACACGCACGCGCTCACCACCGGAAAGAACGTTTACGGACTTCACTCCGTCGTCACCTGCAAAAAGCATTCTTCCGAGGAAGCCACGAACGTACGTCACATCCTTCTCCGGGGAGAACGGCATCAAGAAGTCAACGATCGTCTCACTTCCGGCAAACAGCTCCGTATTGTCCTTCGGGAAATACGCCTGCGTTGTCGTGATACCCCACTTCACTTCGCCCGAATCCGGCTCCATCTCACCGCACAAAATCTTAAAGAGTACGGTAGTAGCCAAGGTGTTGCTTCCGACAAATGCAATCTTGTCCTCGCGACCTACGATGAAAGAGATGTCATCGAGCACCTTCTCGCCGTCAATTGTCTTGGACAGATGAGAAACGGTAAGAACCTCATTTCCGATCTCTCTGGCGGGACGGAAATCAATATAAGGATATTTTCTGCTGGACGGACGTATGTCATCCAGCTCAATCTTTTCGAGTGCACGCTTACGGGAAGTAGCCTGCTTCGACTTCGAAGCATTTGCCGAGAAACGCTGAATGAACTCCTGCAGCTCCTTGATCTTCTCTTCCTTCTTGCGGTTAGCTTCCTTCATCTGCTTAATCATCAACTGGCTGGACTCGTACCAGAAGTCATAGTTACCTGCGTAAAGCTGAATCTTAGCATAGTCAATGTCCGCGATGTGCGTACATACCTTGTTGAGGAAGTAACGGTCATGAGATACAACGATGACGGTGTTCTCAAAGTTGATCAAGAACTCCTCCAACCAGCGAATTGCCTCGAGATCCAAATGGTTCGTCGGCTCGTCCAAGAGCAAAATGTCCGGATTTCCGAACAAAGCCTGTGCAAGCAATACCTTCACCTTCTGGCTACCGTTGAGCTCACTCATCAGCTTATCATGGTACTCCGTCTCAATGCCGAGACCGTTCAAAAGGTTGGCCGCGTCGGACTCTGCCTCCCAGCCGTTCAACTGGTCAAACTCTGCCTCGAGCTCGCTCGCCTTGATACCATCCTCCTCGGTGAAATCCTCCTTCGAGTAGATTGCCTCCTTCTCCTTAGAGATATCGTACAATCTCTGATTTCCCATGATTACGGTATTCAACACGTCAAATGCATCGTACTTGAAGTGATCCTGCTGCAGGAACGACAGACGCTGTCCCGGAGTAATTACCACCTCGCCCTTGCTGGGCTCGAGCTGACCGTTCAAAATCTTAAGAAATGTAGACTTTCCGGCACCGTTTGCACCGATTAGTCCGTAGCAATTACCCTCTGTGAACTTAATATTCACATCCTCGAATAATGCCTTCTTGCCAATTCGCAATGTCACATTGCATGCTTGAATCATATCCTACCTCATTTCTGTGCGCCACCGCGCCTATTCTCATCCTACCGACCGCCGTATCGCTACGACGTACTGTCAGCGGGGATCTTTCATCAACAAATGCTCCAACCATCCAAGGATAAATTCCGTAGCCGCAAGTCGCACCTCATCTCGTCCTCTGTCGGGAAAATGCTCCGTGCACGCATATAGCCTACCCTCAATCGCTATCGCAAAGCAAACCGTACCAACCGGTTGTTCCTCGGTACCGCCATCCGGTCCGGCTATTCCGGTCGTTGCAAGACCGATCTGAGCCTCGTTGTTCTTCGCGACTCCCAACGCCATTGCCGACGCCACCTCTTCACTCACGATGCCGTAGCGCTCGATCATCTCGGCGGTGACATCCGTGTATTGCTGCTTTGCCTCGGCTGTATATGCAACGATACCTGCCTTCAGTACCCTCGATGCCCCGTCGGTACCGACGATTGCCGAAGCAACCATGCCTCCGGTGCAGGATTCTGCCGTAGCAATCCGGTATCCCTTGCTTTCACAATACGCAAAAATCCTCTTTAGGTTAATAGCAATCATCCTCTCAAATTAAATCTCGAACAGCAACTTAGCGTACGTAGGAACCGGCCAAAGGTCGCTGTCTACGAGCATCTCAAGCTCATCCACCGGTGCGCGCAATGCCTCCATTGCCGGTACGACCTCTGCACGGAAATATTCTGCCATCTCCTTGCCTTCGGACTTCTCTACCGCAATAGCATCCTTTGACTTGAGCTCCTCCAATGCCTCCTTCACGGAAGTAAGCAAGCCCATCGTCTTAGCCAGCAGCTCCTCCTGCACCGTTACGTCAATGCCGGGACAAGCGGAACGAATTGCATTGATGGAATCCGCCAAGCGCGTGGTATAACGAATCACCGCAGGTATGTACTTGCGTCCTGCCATCGAAATCATCGTACGTGCCTCGATATTGATTGCCTTTGCATAGATCTCATAGTTAATCTCCGCACGGCTCTTAAGCTCGGTCTCTGTGAATACACCCTGACCGGCGAACAATGCAACCGACTTCTCGGTCAAAAGACTCGGAATCGCCTCCACCATTGAGCGCAGGTTCGGAAGGCCTCTTCTCTCTGCCTCCTCAATCCACTCCTGTGCGTAACCGTTTCCGTTGAAAATGATGCGCTCGTGCTCGGAAAGAGACTTCTTAATCAAGTCATGAACTGCCTGCTCAAAATCCTCAGCGGCCTCGAGAATGTCCGCAAACTGTTCCAGCGTCTCAGCCACAATGGTATTGATTGTTGTGTTCGCGTCCGCAATCGACATAGACGATGCTACCGAACGGAACTCAAACTTGTTACCCGTAAACGCAAACGGTGACGTACGATTTCGGTCAGTTGCATCACGACCGATGGACGGCAACGTTGCTACACCGGTATTCAGGCGACCTTCCTTCTTAAGATGCTTCGCCTCACCGGTCTCAATAAGCTGCGTAACCACATCCTCAAGCTGCTCGCCCAAGAATACGGAGATGATCGCCGGCGGTGCCTCATTTGCACCGAGACGATGGTCGTTACCCGGATTGGCTGCAGACAGACGAAGCAAATCGCCGTGCTTATCTACCGCCTCGAGCACTGCTGCCAAGAACAGCAAAAACTGAATGTTCTCATTCGGAGTCTTGCCCGGATTCAAAAGATTCTTTCCCGTATCGGTTACGAGCGACCAGTTGTTGTGCTTTCCGGAACCGTTCACTCCGGCAAACGGCTTTTCGTGAAGAAGACATTCAAGGCCATGGCGCTTTGCCACCTTCTTCATGCACTCCATAATCAACTGATTGTGGTCAGTCGCAATATTTGCAGTCGTATAAATGGGCGCAAGCTCGTGCTGAGCCGGTGCCGCCTCGTTGTGCTGCGTCTTCGCAAGAATTCCAAGCTTCCAAAGCTCACGATTCAGCTCCTTCATGTATGCAGCAACACGTTCCTTCAGGCTTCCGAAGTAATGGTCGTCCATCTCCTGTCCCTTCGGCGGCTTTGCTCCGAACAGGGTTCTACCCGTAAAGATCAAATCCTCACGTTCCATATAAGTCTTGTGGTCCACAAGGAAATATTCCTGCTCAGGTCCAACCGAACAATCCACATGCGTCACATCCGTATGTCCGAACAAATGCACAATACGAAGTGCCTGCTTATTGATTGCCTCCATGGAACGAAGCAAAGGAGTCTTCATATCCAGCGCTTCGCCGGTATAAGAGCAAAATGCTGTCGGGATGCACAGCGTTACACCGGCTGCGTCCTCACGCAAAAATGCCGGCGAGGTAAAATCCCATGCCGTATAGCCTCTTGCCTCGAAGGTTGCACGAAGTCCGCCGCTCGGGAAAGACGATGCATCGGGCTCACCCTTGATCAGCTCCTTACCGGAGAACTCCATGATTACCTTACCGCCGGGTGCCGGCGTAATAAACGAATCGTGCTTCTCTGCCGTAATTCCGGTCAGCGGCTGAAACCAATGTGAATAATGCGTCGCTCCACGCTCCAGAGCCCACTCCTTCATTGCGCCCGCAATGACCTGCGCCACCTCGGGGCTAAGTGCTTCTCCGCACTCCATAGCATGCTTCCATGCGGTGAAGGTCTCCTCGGGAAGTCTCTCCTTCATCACGGTTTCGTTAAATACGTCCATACCGAATATATCGGTTACTCTTTCAATCATCATATACTCCCATTCAGCACGCAGTACTGCGCACGGTTTTATTTTCTACAGTTTTATTTTGCTTCTGTCTTAATAGCAACGTCCAACTGTCGGAACGGAATGGAGTAACCGTTCTTCTGCATAGCATAACGAATCTCTTCCTGCATCTCGAAGAGCATATCCCAGTACTGTTCCTTCTTAACCCAGAAACGGAAACCGATGTTCACAGAGCTATCTGCAAATTCCTTCACGTAGATGTCTACCGGCTGATCTGCGAGAATCCCGTCTCTTCCGTCAACCAACTGTGCGAGCATCTTCTTCACGCTACGAATATCATCGTCGTAGGACATCGGAACAACCAAATCAACACGGCGAATCGGCTTCTCGGAAACATTTACGAGATTGCTGTTGGAAAGACTGCCGTTCGGCAATACAACAACGCGGTTATCCGTTGTAATAAGCTTTGTGTAGCAAATTCCGATCTCGGTTACCGTACCTTCCAAGCCGCTTACGGAAATGTAGTCATCAACACGGAAAGGTCTGGTCACGAGAATCAATACGCCACCTGCAAAGTTCGAAAGGCTTCCCTGCAATGCAAGACCGATTGCCAAGCCGGCAGAAGTCAATGCGGCAATAAACGAGGTCGTCGGAATTCCGAGACGATCCACAATAATCAACGCAAGGAAGATGTACAATGCAACCTTCGTAAGCATCGTCAAAAATCCGGTCACACCGGCATCCAGCTTCTTAGAGCAAAGCTTCTTCACAAGACGAACCGCCCACTTGATCACAATGCGTCCGACAATAAAGATAACAAGGGCAATCAAAATGTTCTCAAGCACCGGCCAAATGCTCCAAAAAGCATCGAGAACATTGCCATCCATCAAATTCTCAATAAAATTCTTCATACTTAACTCCTTATCTCGCATTTCCCTCCCATATGGGAATGCGGTTGAATATTTCAAGCAGCATACCGGTGTGCCGGCACGCAAACGAACTTTTGTAATCTCCCAAAAATACATTCCGACTCATCGCATGGTCTGACATTGCGCCGCGCGACTACTCAAGATACCAGGCATCTCTCGGTGCTTCCTCGCCTTCCTCTTGCTTAGGCATGTACTTCTTAAAGACGCGCTCAATCAAGAAAGAAGAAATCAACGCATGCAATCCCGGAAGCACAAACAGGAACAGCGGCATCACGTTGACTGCCAGCACTACAAGTAAAAACAGAACCGTCAAGATAAACGTCGTCGGCAAATGACGCATCGCCATCATAAAGGACATCTTCATCCACTGCCAAAAGGTCAGTGTGAATCTGGAGAGTACCGGGTAGACAAACATCGTAACGAACAGTGCCGTGATGATTACGATAACAACAACGGTGTAGTACACCTGCGTGAAAATCAAGTCCGGATTCATCTGTACGGAAAGGACATAACACACATACAACAAATACACAAGCACCGCCTGAAGAATACCACAAATAAAGCCTTGCTTGAAATTCAAGCGAAATGACTTGAAGAACTCCTTCCATGCATAGCCTCTGCTCTTTCTCAGATTCTTCACCGTTGCGTAGTACAGTGCCGTACACGCAGGGCCGATACCCAAAAGAACCGTCAGCAGGAACAGTGCATTGAGAATAAACAAGTCCGCCACTTTGTTCATGGCAGAGAAAAATTTGTTGTCAACACTGAACACGTCAGAAAAACCGCTCATAGCTCACCTCGTACTGTAAAAATCGCCGCACACGCCGCATTTATCCTAGTTTGTCAAAAGGAAAAACCCTTTGACGCCATAGTCGGTTTTATTGTATCACAACGAATGGCATTTGGCAACTGATTTTCCGCGTGCCGCGGTCGGTTCGTAACGGATTGAAAATATCCTCACGTCTGCTGTTCTTACGGCGAATATTTTACTTTGTATCTCCTTGTATTTATGGTATACTGAGCTCGGAAATATATTTCGGGGAGAATGAATATGGAACAAAAGAATTTCGGCTTAGTGTTTGCCGGTGGCGGAGGCAAAGGCGCTTATCAGATCGGTGTATGGAAGGCTCTCAAGCACCTTCGCATGGACACTTGGATCAAAGCCATCTCCGGCGACTCCATCGGCGCATTAAACGCAGTGCTGTTTACAAACGGCGACTACGACACGGCAGAACGAGTATGGCGAAACATCACACCGGAACAGTTTATGGATCCGAACATCGGCGGAACCTGCTCTCGCGACGCGCTTGTGAAGCTTTTGCACGAAGAAATCGACCTTTCCGTCGTATCGAATTCGTCGATACGAACGTATGTCACCATCGCAGAGGCCAAGCCATTCGCGCCTTCGGAAGATTTTGAGGCATCGATACGTGCCATCTTCGAGGAGGAGCACGAGGGCGAATATCGTCTACTCAACGGATTGCCCCCGCAGGATATCGTGCAGCTTTTGCTTGCGAGCACTGCCCTCCCGGTCATGTACGCACCGGTTAAGATCGGCGACACCTATTATCGCGACGGCGGTCTTTTCGACAACATGCCGATGAGACCTTTGTTGGAGGATGGTATCCGCGATTTGATTTTGGTTAAGCTAAAAGCCGAGTCCGAATACGACATCTATCTTTCCTCGCAGGCCGATACCTTGATTGAGATTTCACCGAGTACAAGCCTCGGCGGCTTTGTCGACGGCACTTTGGATTTCAACGGAGAAAATGCGGAGTTCCGTATGCAGCTCGGCTTCTACGATACCCTTCGTGCATTTGAATTCTACGAGCGTAGAATCATGGGTTTCCCGGCAACTCCGGCGGAAAAGGCCCGTCGCATTCAGCAAGACATCGAAAATGCGACGACGGCTGCAAGAGCCGCTAAGGCCATCTCGAGCATCGACCGAAACATGGACATGCTCAGCTCCATTTATAAAAAATACGACATCTGATTTCCGCACAGGTACGACCACTAACACCTGTATGACATCCGTTCGGAGACTATCAGAACATAAAAAGGGCATATGCAGTTACTTCGGTATTCTGCATATGCCTTATTCCGTTATCGTATTCTTTTTCTTCTCCGCACGCTTCTCCTTTTGCTTTGAAAGCGTTTCCTTCAGCTTTACGTACAGGTTCTTCAATATTCCCAACGTCTTCTCGTCATTCGGGAATAGGAGCTTCAGCAAAAAAATCGCTATCGCCAAGGTCACAAGCTTTTCCGGCGTGAACGGCACCCACAAAAATGCCAAGTAGGCGCTCGCTACGGCAATCATCCACGGAATCTCCAGTACTGTCCCTACGAAGAACAGAATATAGGACCAACCGTTTGTAATCAGCCACGCAATACCAAAGCAAAGTAGCAGACGCGGATTCAATATAAACTCTACCGCCTTCTTCAGCACCTTCTTCAGTTTTTCCTTCATTCTCCCCGCATACCTCCTACGCAGCGCCGGCAGCCATCAGAGGAAGTGCCACCATCCACATAATCACGTACCACACAATGGCCAGCACAATCCAAAATGCCGGCATCTTATCTTTCTTCTTAGCCTCAAGCGCCTCGTCATACGGCTTCGCCAACTCTCCACGCTCTACCAGCTTCATCATGAACATCATGAACATCGCAGCGAGCATGATAATCAATATGATCATGCTGACGCCCGCCAACATCCAGCATGTATTCGCAACGACTCGGCATACCTCCTGCATCCAAAAGTCGGTGTCAAACGCCACGCCTCCGGCCAAGCACAGGAAGAACACTACTACCGAAATCACTTCAATAATGCAAACCAATCTAACAAATCGCTTCATCACAGCCTCCAATCAATCTGTGGTCTTATCCTCTGCAAGAATGCGCCTCCGGAATTCCGAAAAAGCTCCGGGAAGCGAGTATCTCTCCAAAAGCTCTTCCACCGTTGCCCATACGCAATCCTTTGCTGCCGCAGGGCGTTCACCTCGAAGGTGATATACCCGTGCCGTCATATTCCATTCCACGTGGCTGAAGATATGCTTTCCGGTCCACACCGCATCCGGCGACTCCGGACATGCCACATCCTCGCCAAGCAACTGCGCCAGCAGAGCATTTGCCTTGCCATCGTCCTCTACGGCATCGACATCTACGCCCGGGAACTCCCACAGTCCCGCGAGCAGTCCCTTATTCGCCCGTTTGTGCAAAAGATAACTCCCGTGACATTCTATCACAAGTACTATGCGTTCTACAAGTCTTCGTTGCTTTTTTTGGGGTTTTACCGGAATCTCGTCCGTGCATCCTTCGGCAAATGCTCTGCAAAGGTGCTGCACCGGACACTGTTCGCAGTGCGGTGCGCCGTTGGGAATGCAGATGGTTGCTCCGATATCCATAATCGCCTGATTGAATTCTCCGGGGCGATCCTTCGGCATGACAGCTCGCAGCTCGCGAATCATCTTTGCCTTAACACCCGCCTCGGCCACATTTTCACGGCTTCCGGTCAAACGGCTCATAACACGCAGCACGTTGCCGTCAACCGCCGGCTCCGGCACTCCGTACGCAATCGAAGCAATCGCTCCCGCCGTGTAATCCCCGATGCCGGGAAGGGCGCGTAGCAAGTCCACCTCTCGCGGCAGCTGTCCGCCGTATTGCTCGCATACAAGCTGTGCCGCCCGCTGCATGTTTCGCACTCTGTTATAGTAACCGAGTCCTTCCCAAAGCTTCAGCAAGCGCTCCTCCGAAACCTCGGCAAGTGCCTGAATGTCCGGCAACTCACGCAAAAAGCGGTCAAAGTAACCTCTCACCGCTTCTACCCTCGTCTGCTGCAGCATAATCTCCGACACCCAGACAAAATACGGAGACGGCTCCTGCCGCCATGGTAGAATTCGTGCATTGAAATCATACCATGACAGCAAATACGGAACTGCCTCCTTATACTTTTTCTCGTTTTCGCTCAAAAAAGTCATCCTACTCCTCATCCTCCGAAAGGGCCTGCATCTGAAGCTGTGCCGTTACAAGGCCGTAATAAATGCCCTGCTTCTCCATCAGCTCGTTGTGCGTTCCTACCTCAGCTATGTGATGGCCGTCGATGACTACAAGTCGATCGGCATCCTTCAGCGTAGAGAGACGATGTGCGATTGCAAAGGTTGTGCAATTCGCCGTCAGACGCTCCAGTGCTTTCTGAATCAAATACTCGCTTTCGGTATCCAGCGCAGAGGTTGCCTCGTCGAGAATCAACAGCTTCGGCTTGTTCAAAATCGCACGCGCAATAGCAAGACGCTGACGCTCTCCGCCGGAGAGATTATAGCCATGCTCACCTACGTATGTATTGTATCCGTCCGGAGTCTTTACGATGAAATCGTGCGCATTTGCCATCTTCGCCGCACGAATGACCTCTTCCTCGGTTGCATCCGGCTTTGCGAAGCGCAGATTGTTGAAGATCGTTCCCGCGAAGAGGAAGTTCTCCTGCAATACTACACCGATCTGCGAATGGTAGTTCTCAATCTGCAGATCGTTGATGTTCACGCCGTCGATCAA
This sequence comes from Lachnospiraceae bacterium, assembly GCA_045645665.1. GTDB lineage: Bacteria > Bacillota > Clostridia > Lachnospirales > Lachnospiraceae > ISDg. The sequence goes on from JAZRJF010000089.1 coordinate 42,855, forward strand.
AATCTCGCCGTCGTCCACCTCGTACAGACGCATGATAAGGTTGATCATCGTAGACTTGCCGGTTCCGGAAGCACCGACGAGACCGATCATCTCGCCCGGCTTTACCTTCAAATCAATCTTCTCCAGTACCGGTTCATACGAACGGTAACCGAAGGAGACGTTACGAAACTCTACCGCACCCTCGATGTCCATACGGATTGCCTGCTCGGAATTGTGAATCTGCGGCTCCTCGTCGAGAATGTCGTAGATACGCTCCAAGCTCGTAACCAGCTGCGTAATCTGACGCGGCAGGAAAGTCATCCAGCTAAGCGGTCCGTAAAGCACACCCGCATAACTGATAAACTGCGTAATCTCACCGATACTCATGTCACCGAAGATAACGCTGCGACCCGCAAAGAACGTAACCGCATACACGCCCATACCCATAATGAAGTTTACCATCGGGAAGAGCGTTGCCCAGAAGATCTCGTTTCTTCTCTGAATCGTCGCGAATTCCTTCGTCAGCTTCTGAAAATGCTTCGCCTCCTGCTCCTCGGTACCGAAGGATTTTACCACTCGCATACCGGAGAGTACGTCCTGCAGATTGGCATTTGTCTTATCGCTCTTGTGCCACTGCATATGAAAGCGTCGCCAAATGTTCTTACGAAACGCCATCGAAATACCGAGTGCAATCGGCATGAAGATTACCGAAAGAATCGTCAGCTTCCAATCCATCGTCAGCATGATTGCAACCGTCGCAATCATCGTTACGATACAGGAGAACATACCGGCAAAGGCGTCCTCCATGAAGCGGCGTATCTGACGCGTGTCACCGGTGATACGGTTCATCAGCGCACCGGGCTTTCTATCCTGGATAAAGGACAATGACAGCATCTGCACCTTGTGATACATCATCTGACGCAAGTCCTTGCTGATGCGCGTACCCATCGAGGTACACAACCAATATCTCCGAATCATGATTGCAATATTCAAAAGAGTAATCGCAATCATCGTCAAAGCATACAGACCGATTACCTTAAGACCGCCGATGCCCTTATCAAGATAATCATCGATAAAGATCTGCTGTACCTTCGGTGTCAAAAGGCTGAAGCCCGATGCCGCAAGCATACACAGAGCAATCAGTACAAGCTGTCCCTTATACTGTCCGCTCATTCGTATGAATTTCCACAGTACAGACGGCTTGTTGGAGCATTTGGGACACTCTCTCGTGCCGCGAAGAGCCCTTCCGCACACCGGGCAGGTCTTCTCATACTCTCGGCTCACCACCTGTCTTTGTATACCGTCTCTCAGTAGCGTTGCACCCTTTGCGACAAATGCCACTCGGGACACATGCTTCATCGAGAATCTGGCAAGGATTCGTTCCTCGCCGTCCTCTTTCATAGTTGCTATCAGAATTCCGTTGTTGACCATCGGCTCGCATTTGAGCTCGGAAAATGCCTGCAACGAATACTCTTCCGCAACCGTTGTTCCGTCAAGGAGCAGCAAGCGCTCGGTCGTTACGACGATGTAACTGTCGCGCTGATATCCACCGTCGGCGCTGATATCGTAAGGTGAGCAATAGCGAATCTCTTCGTGCTCCCTTAAGGCCAGCGCCTCCTGCTGCAGCCTCGTTAATGCAAAATTCAAATTCATTGATAGCCTCTTTCTGCGCGGCCAACCGCGCAATCAAAACCGCCTTCCGCAGAACCCTCTTACAGGAACAAATCCAGCTTCTTAAGTTCTCCTGCCGAAAGCTTCGTATAGTCCGGAATCTCAAATCGATTTCCGTCCAGGTCCGTAATCAACAGACGCACGTCCGTGAGATTGATTACCGAGCTGGAATTCATATAGATTACAAACTTGCAAGGACCCTGGTTCGTCTCTACGTCAAAGTAAGCATGACCGTATTCGTCCTTGATGTCGTGAATCTTAGTGATAATCGGTGTAAAATAACGCAGATTCATCTGCTCTACGAGCATCTCTCTTGTCTCTTCCGTCACGTCCTTGTTCAGGTCGAGAATCATTCCGATCTCCTTAGACTTCTCATCCGGCATACGGATGGAAATATAGTGTTCCGGATCGGTGAACGGAAAGCTGCGCACAACGCGAACACGGCTATAGTGCTCACCGTCTACATCCAAGGATACAAAGCCGCCCTTCGTCTTTGCAAATGTGGCATTGTCCTTGTTGAGGTAGCGCAGTCTCAGCATCTCTTCCGTCTCAGCTTCCATCTGCTCCAGATTAAATTCCTCATCTGCTGTTTCAAAATTCTTAATACCCATAACAGCCGTCCTTTCTACTCCAGACCCTTGAGCGCAAGCGCCTTTGTCTGAAGCTCTTTAAGCTTATAATATACGCCCTTCAAAGCGACCAATTCCTCGTGCGTTCCTTCCTCTACAACCTTTCCGTCGTCGATAACGACCAGTCTGGTAGCGTCGCGAAGTGTCGACAGTCGATGTGCAATCGAGATGGTCGTTCTGCCCTTAATCAAAAGGTTAATCGAGCGCTGAATTGCCTGCTCCGTCTCCGTGTCAACCGCCGCCGTCGCCTCGTCGAGAATCAAAATCTTCGGATTCGCGAGAATCGCTCTTGCAATCGAAATTCTCTGACGTTCTCCACCGGAAAGCGTTCTTCCCGAAGAGCCGATCATCGTATCGTAGCCGTCCGGCATCTTGCAAATGAAGTCATGCGCACTTGCCAGCACTGCCGCACGAATGATCTCCTCGCGAGTCGCGTCCTTCTTCGCATACGCAATGTTCTCCGCTACCGTTCCCATGAACACATACGTTTCCTGAGATACCATCGCAACATTGCCTCGCAGCGTCTCAAAGGACAAATCCTTTAGGTTCACACCATCCAGATAAATATCTCCCTCACCGGGATCGTACAATCTCGAAATCAAATTGACAATCGTCGTCTTACCGGCTCCGGAACGTCCGACGATACCGAGCATCTGCCCGCCCTCTACCTTGAGGTTGACATTCTTCAGCACCGGCTTATGCTTCTCGTAACCGAAGGTAACGTTCTTCATCTCTACCGTTCCGTGAATCTCGGGAAGCTTAATGGCATCTTCCTTCTCCGTAATCTCCGGCACCGCGTCGATAATCTCAAACATACGCTGTGCACAGTTCATACAGTTCGTAAACCAGCGGAAGAAATGGGACATGAAGTCCATCGGTCCATTTAGCTGAGAAACGTAACCGGTAAAGGTAATCAGCACACCGAGCGAAATGGTCTTATACTTCAACACAAGCAGCGCGCCGACAATGTACACAAGCAGCAATGCAAAATTCTCTGCCGCCGTATACATACCCCAGAAGCGGTTATCATACGTCACAACGTCCATATCCGCTCTACGCACACGCTCGTTGCTCTTATCGAAACGCTCCACCTCACTGCTCTCCTGGCCAAATGCTTTTACCACACGAGCTCCCGTCAGGTTGTCATGTACCTTGGAATTGAGGCTTCGGTTGGCACGATGCTGCTTACCGTAGCGATGCCACAGACGCGGCAGCATAATCCAGCTAACCAAAAAGGTAATCGGCATAAACACCAGCGCCGCAACCGCGAGAATCGGATTCAACCGAAACATAATAACCGCAGTCGTAATAATCGTAAACACGTTAATGATGAAGTACGGCAAACCGTCGATAAAGAAGCCCATAACCTCATCCGCGTCGTACATAACTCGCGTCATCAACGAACCGGTCTGCTTGCTCGTAAAGAAGCCGATCGACAGCTTACCCATAGAGGTAAACACGTCCGTCTTCAGCTCTCGCACAAGCTCCGGAACAATCTTTGCCGCCATCACGCCCTGTAAGATACCGATTCCCTGAAGCGTCAGCTTCGTCAGTATCATCGTAAGCACGACAAGCAACAGCGCCGTCACATACGCACCCGCCGGCAAGTTCAAAAACTCTACGAAGGAGTCGCTCTTCTTAAGCACTCTATCGTACAAAATCTTACCGTTCAAATACGGCCACACAAGATTCAAGCATGCCGTCGCCAGGTAGCAAAGAAACATCACGAAAATCTTCCAGCCATGCGGCTTCAGATAACCGAGTGTACGGAAGAAAATCGATTTTTGGTCCATACACTTCGGGCAAATCTTTCGCTCCGCATTCGGATACATCGTGCCGCAATTCGGGCAATACGCCTCTGCGGATTTGTCCTTCAGAAGCTCTTCATCGATTTCATTTCCCTCGGAAATCGCTCTCGCAACCTTTTCTGCGCGGGTCATATTTCCCATGCATTTGTTCGAAAATGCCGCTACCGTCTCAGCCAAGCCGTCCGCCTTTTCATCCTCGGGATCCTTGTGGATCAGCACGAGAAATCCGCCGGCAACCGTTCGCTCCACCTGTAGCTTCTTCATGTCCGTAATGGAATAGGTCTCTACGGTCCATTCTCTCTTTGTGCCTCCGGCCATTCGATGCAGGCTCTCAACACCCTTGAAAAAATGTACCTCTCCGGGAACCGCCTCCGACACTGCCGAATACAGGTGTTCCTTTGTCAGAAGCACGTAGCCCTGAGTGAACTCACAGTTCGCGTTCATGTCCGTCTTGGAAATCAGAAGAATATCGGAGATATTCACTCCCTGCCCTTCGAGCAGCTGCTCCAGCTCCACGGGAAGCTTCGCGAGCTGTGCCGTCTGGACAGAAGCACCTTTCTTTTTCTTCATAATCAGTTCCTCCAAATCATCCGCACACTAACCTGCATATGCAGCATTAGGTGCAAAAAGCACAGAACCCCATCGGAATCCTGTGCATTATGTCATAAAACAATATGTAACTCGCAACGCCCTGCCGCGTAAGACCATTAAAAGCATCTGTGCGTATCGCAATGATAGCTTTGGTGCATCCGTATAAGCTTCTTGTAATAACTAATATCTGCTTTGGTGCATCTGCAATGTCTCTAGGGCATTGTTCTCAGACTGTCTTGTTACATAATTCACAGTTCTATTCGTTCTTTATGTCCTTGTTCCTGAGCTTGCCGCTGCACGCACCGCGGTATCCGAATCCAAAGCACCTACATAAGTACACTTTGAGATCAACAAAACGAGAATCTCAAAGGATATCTTAAAGATACTTCTTCATCAGGTCCCCAAAATCAAACGTAGCAAAATAGTCCTTCGTCGTCTCAGCACGTCTGATCATGCGAACACTGCCGTCCTCCGCAAGAAGCAACTCTGCGGACTTCAGCTTACCGTTGTAGTTGTATCCCATAGCAAAGCCATGAGCACCGGTGTCATGAATCACCAAATAATCACCGGGAACAATCTCAGGGAGTTCACGATCAATCGCAAACTTATCGTTGTTCTCGCAAAGAGAACCTACCACGTCGTACACGTGGTCCTTCGGTGCGTCTTCCTTGCCCAATACCGTGATATGATGGTACGCGCCATACATGGCCGGTCTCATCAAGTTCACCGCGCAAGCATCCACGCCGATATATTCCTTATAGATGTGCTTCTCATGAATCGCCTTCGTAACAAGCGCTCCGTAAGGGCCCATCATATAGCGTCCGAGCTCAGTGAAGATAGCAACATCGCCCATACCCGCGGGTACGAGAATCTCTTCAAATGCCTTTCGGACACCTTCTCCGACTGCCATAATATCAACCTCTTTATCCTCCGGACGGTAAGGGATACCGATTCCGCCGGACAGATTGACAAATGCGACATGAGCGCCGGTAGCATCTCTCAATTCTACCGCAAGCTCAAACAGCGTACGAGCCAAAGTCGGATAATAATCCTCTGCCGTTGTGTTGCTTACCAAGAAGGAATGAATACCGAAGTCCTTCACACCGAGCGCCATAAGCTGACGATAGCCTTCTATCATCTGCTCCTTAGTGCAGCCGTACTTAGCGTCGCCGGGGTTATCCATGATACCATTCTTCAGCTCGTACACACCACCGGGATTGTATCGCATACACACCGTCTGCGGAACACCACACTCTTCGTTCAAAAACGGAATGTGTGTCACATCATCCAAGTTGATAAATGCACCGAGCTCCTTTGCTCTGGTAAACTCGCCAAAGGGAGTTTCGTTCGAAGAAAACATAATCTCGCCGTCCGCAAATCCTACTGCGTCCGACATCTCCAGCTCCGCCATAGAAGAGCAGTCCACACCACAGCCCTCTTCCTTCAGAATCTGAAGCAAATACGGATTGGGAGTCGCCTTTACAGCAAAGAATTCCTTGTAACCTTTGTTCCACGCAAATGCCTCGTTCAGCTTCTTGGCATTCTCGCGAATCGCCTTCTCATCATAAATATGAAAGGGCGTGGGATAGGTCTTTACGATCTCTTCGACCATTTCCTTAGTTACAAACGGTTTCTTCATGTAAGTAGTTCCTCCTTTTTCACCGGTTTTCTTCGAAAAACATAACACATTGTATCACACCATGTATGTGAATTCAATATCGAAAATGCTCTTTTTTTATGCATTATTCCATCGTATTTTACGGTGTTCTTTGTCGCATTTTTACCCGCTCTCGCAAAGCCGTTACTCACTTGACGCGTAAGGCGCAAAGTGCTTGCCACACAAGCAGAAAAACGCTGCCACACAATGTACAAAGTGCTTGCAGCGCAAGTATAAAATGCATGCCATGCAAGCAACAAAATGCTTGCCACGCAAGTTTTTAATACTTGCGTTACAACGCTAAATATGGTATAATTTATATGTTGTACATACAAAATCATGTGCGAAATAATATGCGAGGAGAACATCATGGCAGAATACGATGGCAGTCAAATTGTCATACTGGAAGGCCTTGAGGCCGTAAGAAAACGTCCCGGTATGTACATCGGTTCCACAGGTACGAGAGGTCTTCACCATTTGGTTTGGGAGATTCTCGATAACGGAATCGATGAGCATTTGGCGGGTTATTGCAACGAGATAAATATATTACTTCAAAAGGACGGCGGAATTACGATCACCGACCACGGTCGTGGTGTCCCCGTAGACATTCATCCGACGAAGAAGATTCCTACCGCACGTGTCGTATACACCGTGTTGCACGCAGGCGGTAAGTTCGGCAACTCTGTCTATAAGGTGTCCGGCGGTCTTCACGGCGTTGGTGCCTCTGTCGTAAATGCTCTGTCGAGTCGCATGATTGTCGAGATTAAGCGAGGTGGCTCCATTTACCGTGACGAGTACCAAAAGGGCGGACATCCCGTGACGAAGCTCGAGGATGGTCTTCTCCCGATAGTCGGCACTTGCAAGAAGTCCGATACCGGAACGAAGGTCACCTTCTACCCCGATCCGACCATTTTCGAAACGATTGAATTCAAGCCCGACACGATTTGCAAACGACTGAAAGAGATTGCGTATCTCAATCGCGGACTTACGATTACTTTTACCGATGAGCGAAACGGTGAGACGCAGACCTACTACGAGGAGGAGGGCATTAAGAGCTTTATCTCCTACATCAATCGTGACGCCAACCCGCTGCATCCGGAGCCGATTTATGTGTCCGGTTCCAGAGGTGACATCGAGGTCGAGGTAGCATTTCAGTACATCGATTCGTACACCGAGCAGATCAACGCTTACTGTAACCGTATCAACGTAGTAGACGGCGGTACACTCGTTACCGGTCTGAAGACAGCGCTGACCCGTATTATGAATTCTTATGCAAGAGAACTCGGCGTGCTGAAGGACAAGGACGAGAATTTTGACGGTAAGGACATTCGAAACGGTCTCGTGTCCATCGTCTCCATCAAGCACCCGGACCCGCAGTTCGAAGGACAGACTAAGACGAAGCTCGGCAATACGGATGCAAAGGTTGCCGTAGACGACGTCTTTGCTACCGAGGTGACCAGATACTTCGACAAGAACGTCGAGATTCTCAAAAAGATTCTCGACAACTCGCTGCGCTCTTTCCACGCTCGCCAGGCGAGTGACAAGGCACGCACTGCCGTATTGAAGCAGTTAAATGACGTGGATACCAAGAGCAAGCTCGCAGCCTGCTCCTCTAAAAAGCCGGCTGAGTGCGAGATATACATTGTCGAGGGTGATTCCGCCGGCGGTACCGTTAAGACCGCCAGAAACCGAAAGACGCAGGCGGTTCTTCCGCTTCGCGGCAAGCCGCTCAACGTAGAGAAGGCCACTCTCGAAAAGATTTTGCAGAACAACGAAATCAAGTCGATGATTGCCGCATTTGGTTGCGGTATCGGAGACGAATTCGATATTTCCAAGCTGCGTTACGACAAGATTATCATTCTAACCGATGCGGACGTAGACGGTGCACACATCAGCACCCTACTGCTTACGTTCTTCTACCGTTTCATGCCCGAGCTGATTATGGCAGGCAAGGTATATCGCGGTCTTCCCCCGCTATACAAGGTAGACTACGAGCGTACCGATGTGAAGAAAAAGAAGAAGGAAAGCATCTATCTGATGAACGATTTCGAGCTCGAAAAGTTCCGCAGAGAGCATGGTGCACACGCTAAGATTCTCGGCGTACAGCGTTACAAGGGTCTCGGTGAGATGGATGCCTCTCAGCTTTGGGATACTACCCTCGATCCGGAGTCTCGTGTGCTCGCGCAGGTGTCCATTGCGGATACGGTTGAGGCCGACGAGGTTACGACTCTCCTTATGAGTACAAATGTACCGCCCAGACGAGCATTTATCATGGAAGAGGCGCAGTACGCGACCTTGGACGTATAATGAAAGGAGGAGCTTATGCAGACAACTAAGGATTCTATCATTCAGTTGGATTTTGCCGAAGAGATGCGCAATTCCTTTCGAGATTATGCCGTAAGTGTCATCATCGCTCGTGCTCTTCCCGATGTCAGAGACGGTTTGAAGCCGGTTCAGCGTCGTATTCTCTACGCCATGAACGAGCTCGGTCTCGATCCGAAGAAGCCTCATAGAAAGAGTGCCCGTATCGTCGGTGATACAATGGGTAAATACCATCCGCACGGCGACTCCTCCATCTACGATGCGCTTGTTCACATGACCGAGGACTACTCTCTCGCCATTCCGCTCGTAGACGGACACGGTAACTTCGGCTCCATCGACGGAGACGGTGCTGCCGCAATGCGATACACCGAGGCACGTCTTTCCGAAGGTGCCATGACGATGCTTGAGCATTTGGACAAAGGACTCGTTACCTTTGTTCCGAACTTCGACGATAGTGAAAAGGAGCCTGCCGTTCTGCCGGCAATGCTTCCAAACCTGCTGATCAACGGTACTACCGGTATTGCCGTAGGTATGGCTACAAACATTCCTCCGCACAACCCGGTCGAGGTCATCGACGGTGCGATTGCCGTGATGCACGACCCGTATGTGAGCACGGACGATTTGATGCAGCTCATTCCCGGACCGGACTTCCCGACCGGTGGCACCATTGTCAACGCAAGCGAGCTTCGCAGCCTTTACGACACCGGTGAGGGACGTCTCAGAGTTCGCGCACGTACCGTAATCGAGCCTGGCGAATACGGCAAGAAGAACATCGTCATCACCGAGATTCCCTACACGGTAGCCGGCAACAAGACGCGACTTGTCGAGTCTTTGGTAAATGCGATGAGGGACAAGGTATTTGAAGAAATCAGCGACGTACGCGATGAATCCTCCAAAGAGGGTATCCGTATTGTCATCGAGGTTAAGAAGGATCGTGACCCGGAAAATCTTCTGAACGGTCTCTACAAAAAGACCGCGATGGAGGACACCTACTCTGCGAATTTCCTTGCCGTAAAGGACAAGCAGCCGGTACTCTTCAACTTAAAGACGTTGCTCCAGGAGTTCATCGATTTCCAGGAGGAGCTCTACACTAAGGAATACAAGTACTTATTGGATAAGGCCGAAAAGCGTCTGGAGATTGTGGGCGGCTTGATTCGCGCCGTAGACGTTATCGACTATATCATCGAGGTGTTACGCGGTTCCTCATCCATTAAGCAGGCGCGCGAATGTCTCATGCACGGAACGATAACCGACATCCGTTTCCGCACCGAGGAAGCGAAGCTTGCCGCATCGAAATTCGACTTTACCGAGCGTCAGGCCGATGCCATCCTTGCCATGCAGCTGCAGAAGCTGATCGGACTTGAGATTTTGAAGCTCCACGAGGAGCAAGAAACTCTTGAAAAGGATATCAAGCGTTTCCAAAAGATTTTGGGCAAGCGTAGTGAGCTTTACAAGGTAATCGAGCAGCAGCTTCTCATCTTCCGCGAGCGTTTCGCAAGAGAGCGTAAGACAACCATCGCCGAGCTTTCCGTTAAGGACTACGTTGTCGAAGAAAAGATTGAAGACCTGTGGATTCTCGTAGATCGCTTCGGCTATACAAAGGCCGTGGATTCCGGTGCCTACCAAAAGGCAGCCGCAGAGACGCTCAGCGAGTTCACCCACAAGGTTCGCATACGCTCCAACGATAAGCTGTGCATTTTCACAGCGGAGGGCAACATGCACCAGCTGAAGGTGGCATCCATTCCTCGTTGTCGTGTGAAGGAAAAGGGTACTCTGCTTCAGGTTCTCACTAAGATTGAGCAGGAAGAAGCGCTTCTCCTCATTCCGTACGAGGAGCTGTTCGAATCGCAGCTTCTGTTCGTCACGAAGAGTGGTTTGATCAAGCAAGTATCCGGCGTTGAGTTCGACACCAATCGTTCCGTCATCGCCTCGACCAAGCTCGAAGACGGCGACCGTCTTGTCGGCATTACCGCTCTCGGAGCAGGCGCCGTCCTTTCCAAGCACCAAAAGGTTGTCATCCTTACGGAAAAGGGACTTTCCCTCGGCTTTCCGCTCGAGGAAGTTCCCGAGCTGAAAAAGGCAAGCAAGGGCGTTAAGGCAATCACTTTGGAGAAGAAGGATCAGGTTCTCTACGGAACCGTATTCGATGCCTCCACGGAAACCTTTACCTTCGACGGTAAAGAGTACCACGCAAAGAAGATTCGCAACCGAAGCCGCGGTGCTAAGGGCCAGAAGGCAACACTGTAACCTAACATAGATAGCCAAGAAAAGACCGAGCCACATATGTGACTCGGTCTTTTCGAAGCTATATACTAGGTACTGATAATCAGCTAATTCAATCGAGAGAATCCAATCATTCTCCCCCACACACTTGAAGCCTACTTATAGGCTTACTTCTTTACTCTCTTCGGCTGGTATATGCCGATCTCGGAAGCCGTTCCGTTTGCTCTTTTAGCCGCATTACGACTAATCTGTGCAAGAGCCTTCCACAACTTCTTCATACTACCACCTCCGTTCATATATAGTTATCTGCCGAGAGGACATTCTCCAAGCCTCACACCTCATGTGCGACATGGTAACAAGCCCCTTAATACTCTTCCTGTGCATCCTTTCGTGTGAGCAACATAAGAACCGTCACTGCAAACACGGCATACGCAATTGCCTTTCCGCCTTGCGGGGCGAACTGCAGTAGCAAGATCCCGGCCAGAAACAAAAACGGGTACGTGCCGATGCTGATGGCACGATAACGACGCTTTTCCGCCATCGACAGCGGCTTATGTACATTCTCAATCGGCGCCCAAAGATAGATGCAAATTCCGTATAGCAGAAATGAAAACAACAAGATCAGCGTCCATTCAGGCTCTGAAATCGCCTTCCAATCTAATACCGCACAACCGAAAGCTACAACCATGAGAAAGCTCAAAAAGCACGTGACATAATGCTCGGTATGATACCCACCACAAAACACGCGGGTGCCGATGAACACCAGGTAAAACACTGCCATCCCGATGTAATTTCCAGTGACAATCGCAGCGACAATGACGATCAGGAGATTCGCAAGATTCGCAAGCGTAATCTCCATGCCATATTGGCAATATTCCCGCTCTTCCTCTTCAATGGCTTTATGCTGTGACATCTTATCCACCAGCCAAGCCGCCAAGCTCTGCAACACCTTCGGACCCCTTTCCGACCGCTTTCTACATCGTCTCCTTCAAATCGTATGCTCGTCCATTCCTTCCGGTCTCCTTAATAGCATACCGAGGCTTGCGTGACCCACAGGAATCGTTACTTCATATAAAATCACACTCGCCGTCGATATACTAACTTACTTATACCATTCTCATGGAATAATACAACCCCTCATACGTGTTTGGTATCTATGCGTGCGTGTTTGGTATCAAAAAAGAAAAAGATGGTTTTCCTCCGTCGAAAAACCATCTCTCATTTCGTAACCTTATGTGGCTTCGTGTGCCGCAATCGGGCAGCATCCTTCGTGAACTACGTCACTCCTTTGTGCACAATATCTCACACACGAACCAGCCGTCCTCATCCTTGTAATGAAGGACGCCGTTGTATTTCTTCACAATGCCCTGCACGCTCTTGATACCCCAGCCGTGATGCTCCTTGTCTTTCTTTGTCGTCTTCAGATTCGGATTGTTCGGAAGCACCGGCTCGGGAACCGTATTTCGCACGCAAATGCTCTGCATCTTCTCCCCGCACGAAATCTCCACTCGCACTCGCTTTTCGCTCTCACAAGACATTACCGCCTCGGATGCATTGTCCAAAAGATTTGCAAGCAAAATGCACAAATCTCTTTCCTTAATAAGCGAATTCTTCAGACCATGACAGTTCACCTGGAAAAGCACCTGCTGCTCACGCAGCTTGGTTCCCGTACGATTCAAAACAGCATCAATCAGACTGTTGTCGCTGAAGGAAAGCCTCTCTGCCAAAGCTCGTCCGTCCGCACTCAGCTGCTGCAAATAGCTGATTGCATCCTCATTCTCTCCCTTTTCAAGCAAGCTCGCCACAACATGTACGTGCTTGTTCAAATCGTGCTGAAGAATCGACACTCGACTTTTCAGTTCGGAAATCTCAACGTCCTGTAGCTCATTTTCCTGAAGCAGACCGATTATTCTCTCTTGTCTGCGATTGGTCGCGGAAAGCACACTGATTCTCCACAGAACGGTACCCCCGATTATGAAAAGGACAACGAACAATACCGCCGGCACATTCATCTGATTTGTCTCCATGCGATTCACCACGTGTGTCAACAAGACAAGCACAATCGTCGCAATCACAAGGAAGAACAGGCTGAGCATCGTACCGTCCAATGCGCTGAGCGAAATCAGCTGCTTACGGTTCAACATCACAAAGACGACGCCGAACACAATTTTGATTAGAAAGCCGGTTACAAGAATGTAGATTCGGCCGCTATAGGTCGCACTCATCATTGCAATGGCATTGTCACCACGTATCCAAGTAAACAGATTCAACGTAAGCACACTTGCGCCGATAAGTATCACGCCCCAGCAAGCAGCCAAAAACAATCTTCTCCACCAAGAGCATCGTACGAGTACCACGGAAAATATAAACGCCAACGTCATATAAGTCGCCGCTCCGAGATATCCATCAAACACTGTGAGGACATTGAATATAGACACGCAGGTTGCATAGATTGCCGCAAAGATTACCGCCAGTATCATCGTCTGCTTTCGGTTACGTCGATACTCTCCACAAGAAAGCACGAGAATCAACAGTAGCGCACTACTTAGGACGTTAAAGCCGATTTCGATAAACCAATTACTCATATTCTAAGTACTCCCCTCTTCAACATCTCAAGCTTTACGTCTTGCACGCGGTGTCGGCTGATTGGAATCGATTCGCCGTTGACCAGCACCACATTTTCACGTTCAATCGTCAAAACCTTAGAAGCGTTCACAAGATATCTGCTGTGACAGCATACAAAGCCGTTGGCCGCCAGTTCGTCTTTCCACTTAGAAAGAGAACCTCGCGCCACATACTGCCCTTTGTCCGTTACAAAATGCAACCTCCGCGATTGCGTCATCACATAATTCAGTTCGCCGATCGGAAGCTTCGTCGCCTGCGGCCCCTCGTCGGTTAGATTCTCTATGTACAGCTCGCGGTACCGATTCTCATACACCTTATACACTTGGTGAAATGCACTGCGCATATCCTGCTCAAAGCTATCCTTGCGAACAAAATACGTCGGACTATAACGCAGCGAATCAAACACCAAATGCTCATGATCCGTAATAAACACAACGATGGTCGACGGCTCACAATCACAAACCCGCCGGCTCAATTCAAAGCCGTCCATCTGCGGCATCTGAATGTCACTGAACAACACCTGATACGGCATCTGTTCGTGCGCGCCGAGCAGCTCGTTACAGTCTTCGAATGCGTCCACAGTCGCCTCTATATTGTGCTCTCCACATAGCAAAAGAACGCTTTCGCGTATCCGAGAAAGCATTCCTTTGTCATCATCACATATTGCAATTCTCACAGCCATTCTCCTCACGTGTACCGGGCATATACCTCTTGTAATAGAGTACCATTATTTCGGCAAAAAGTAAATGCTTATTTGTCAACACGTGACGGAAAATGGCCGTTTTGATTCCTTTCATCCCTGCACGGAAGCCACAAACGCTCCATCCTCTACATCGAGCACAATCGTATCACCCGGATGCACCTTGTCCTCGAGAATGAGTCTCGCGCTCATCGTCTCGACGTGCTTCTGAAGATATCGCTTCAACGGTCTTGCACCGTAGATCGGGTCAAATGCCGCCTCTACGGCATACTCTCTCGCAGCGTCCGTCAAGCTAACCGAGATTCTGCGGTCGTGCAGTCTTTGATTCAGCTCCGCCAGTAACAAATCGATGATTCCGCTGATGTTGTCCTTCGTCAATGGCTTGAACAATATCGTCTCATCTAAGCGGTTGAGAAACTCCGGTCGAAAATGCGCACGCAGCCGCATCATAACGCCTTCCTCACAAGCAGGCTCGATGCTACCGTCCTCTCTCGTGCCCTCAAGCAACAAATCCGAGCCGATGTTCGAGGTCATAATCAAGATTGTATTCTTAAAGTCCACGGTACGTCCCTGAGAATCCGTAATACGTCCGTCATCCAACACCTGAAGCAGCACATTGAACACATCCGGATGTGCCTTTTCCACCTCGTCGAACAGCACTACAGCGTACGGCTTTCTACGAATGGCTTCCGTCAGCTGACCGCCCTCGTCGTAACCCACATAGCCGGGAGGCGCTCCGATCAGACGTGCCACGGAGTGCTTCTCCATATACTCACTCATATCGATGCGAACCATGTTCTGCTCGTTGTCGAACAGTGCCTCCGCCAGCGCCTTCGCCAGCTCCGTCTTTCCGACACCGGTAGGTCCGAGGAACAAAAATGAGCCGATCGGTCTGTCCGGGTCCTTAATGCCCGCCTTAGAACGAATGATGGCCTCCGTCACCTTCGTCACGGCCTCATCCTGGCCTACGACGCGCAAATGCAGCTCCTCGTCCAGTCTCAACGTCTTGTTGCGCTCACTCTCCGTCAGCTTTGCCACCGGAATACCGGTCCAACGCGATACGATTCGAGCGATTTCCTCCTCGTCCACAGTCTCGTGAACCATCGTATTCGCCTTTGCACGAAGCTCCTCCTCTGCGCGACGAAGCTCCTGCTGCAGCTCGGGCAAACGACCGTACTTCAGCTCGGCAGCCTGCTCCAGATTATAATGGCGCTCCGCCTCGGCAATGCGGTGATTCAGTTCCTCAAGCTCCTCCTTCATGCGGCGTACACGCTCGAGCTCTGCCTTTTCATTGTCCCACTGCGCCTTTGCCGTAGCAAAGCTTTCTCGCACCTCGGCCAGCTCCTTTTGCAGTGCCGCAAGGCGCTCCTGACTCAGCGAATCCTCTTCCTTCTTCAGCGCCGCCTCTTCGATCTCCAGCTGCATCATAGTGCGCTTCGCATCGTCCAACTCGGTCGGCATGGAATCAAGCTCTGTCTTAATCAAGGCGCACGCCTCGTCTACCAAATCAATCGCCTTATCGGGCAGGAAACGGTCCGTGATATATCGATTCGACAGAACCGCCGCATTGACAAGCGCACTATCGGCAATCTTTACGCCGTGAAACACCTCATAACGCTCCTTCAAGCCTCGCAAAATGCTGATGGTATCCTCCACCGTCGGCTCCGTTACCAACACCGGCTGGAATCGTCTTTCAAGTGCCGCATCCTTCTCCACGTATTTGCGGTATTCGTTCAGCGTCGTTGCACCGATACAATGCAGCTCGCCTCGCGCCAGCATCGGCTTCAGCATGTTGCCGGCATCCATCGCTCCGTCTGTCTTACCGGCACCGACAATGGTATGCAACTCATCAATGAACAAGATGATTCGTCCCTCGCTCTTCTTAACCTCCTCAAGCACGGCCTTCAGGCGCTCCTCGAATTCGCCACGGTATTTTGCTCCCGCCACGAGTGCTCCCATATCAAGTGCGAACAGCGTCTTATCCTTCAGCGTCTCCGGCACATCGCCCTGCACAATTCGCTGCGCCAAGCCTTCCACAACCGCCGTCTTTCCGACTCCGGGCTCACCGATCAACACCGGGTTGTTCTTCGTCTTACGCGACAGAATACGCACCACATTACGAATCTCCGCGTCGCGTCCGATGACCGGGTCGAGCTTTTGCTGCTTCGCACGCTCCACAAGGTCATAGCCGTACTTAGCAAGTGTATCGTACGTAGCCTCCGGATTGTCCGTCGTCACCTGCTGATTACCTCGCACCTCCGCAAGCACCTGCAAAAAGCGCTCCCGCGAGATACCGAACTCCTGAAACAGCTGACGCAAGCCCTTGCCGGCATGACGAAGCATACTAAGAAACAGATGCTCCACGCTCACATAAGCGTCTCCCATCGCCTTAGCCTCATCCTCCGCATAAATCAAAGTCTTGTTGAGCTCCTGCGACATCCGCAAGTCTCCGCCCTGCACCTTCGTCAAATGCTCTATGAGCCCCCTCACCTGCGCCTGAAATACCTCTTTTTGAATCTCAAGCCGCGTAAGCAGCTGCGGAATCAACCCTTCCGCATCCGACAACAGCGCATAAAGCAAATGCTCCGGCTGCAATTCTTGATTTCCGAAATCATAAGCAATTCTCTCACAGGACTGAATTGCTTCGATTGATTTTTGTGTGAACTTACTGATATTCATATAGCATCTCCTCCTCGCTCCTCTGTTCTATTACATATATAACACATCAAACACGACAATGCAAGTACTTTTTACTACATTTTAGTATCTCGTCTACCGCTTCGCCCAGCACACCCTCTCTTTTCAAGATACGATTCGCGCAGAATAAAAAATGCGTAACAGCCTCTTTCTCTCTGTTACGCATTAGTATTCATCGATTCCTTACACCTATTCAGCAAGCGGCCGGTCTTCGAGCGGCCAATCACCGAGCCACAGATTCATATCACAGTTTCCGTTGACTCCCGAAACCTTACCGGACGCAGAATACTGCCATATTTGAAAATCGTAGCGATAGCTCACCGTATCACCGTAATAAGCAAACCAGAACGGATATCCCGCCAACTCATCGCGGTCGATGTTCATAATCGACCAGCGCGTGCTCGCGTATACCATCGGCTGATACTTATCGGCGGCAATTCGTTCGCAAAATGCCTTGGCAATCGCCGTACGGTCCACACGGCTCGTGGCATTTCCACGCGCATTTTCCGCCTCATAATATTCTGTATCAAACACAACCGGCAGAGCAATGTCGTAGCCTTCGATTGCACTGAGCACCAGCTCAGCCTCCTCGATCGCCTCCTCTACCGTAATCGCCTGCGAGTAAAAATACACGCCAACCGGAATTCCGTTTTCGAGTGCGCCCTGAATGTTGGCATCCTTGTACTCATCAATGTACAGGGAACCCTCACGACTTCCACGATAGCCCACACGAATGAAGGCAAATTCGACTCCCGCCTCGGCAACCTTGGCCCAATCGATGTCGCCCTGATGCTTTGAAACATCGATGCCCAGCTTGGAAATCACATTGCCATCCGCGTCCTTCAGATAACGATGGTCGCCGTCCGCCTTCGTCAGACCACTCCAATCGTACTCATGCTGCGAAACCTTCTCGTAGCGCTTCAAATACAAGCGCTCGCCCGTGCCCGCGGTCAGTACAATCGGCTCTTTCAAGTATTCTGCAAATGGTGCATTGATCTTGTCGCCCTCTTCATCATCGAAATCGGGATCCACATACGCACCATACAAGGACGATTCCGCAACAAGTCGACCGTCCTTCGGCACGATGCTTCCGCGAAGCTCACCGTAATACGCTTCGTCGCCGTCCGCCATATCGCTGTAGATGGCCGCGCAAAACTCAATGCCGTTCTCAGCGACCTCCCACGTAAAATGCTTGTCCGATTGAAGCACTCCTGCCCCATCTCTGTCAACCGCCTTCACAAGCTCCGGCGTCGCCTCATATTCGTAGCTGCTGCCATTTCCGGTTGTCAGTACGATGGTATCCAACTGCTTTCCAACCTTAACGGAAAACCATTCCCTCACCAGCTCGTCAAATGCTCGCGCTTCATATTCATACATCGTCTCAACGTCGACAATCGCCAACTCAGCCACTCGGTCTTTCTCGTACACGCGGAACAAAATGCAGTCTCGCCCATTCAACGTAATCCGCTCCGGGCACAGATGCTCCCACTCGTCATTTAGGTCATACGGCACCAAAAGCTCGACCGTCTTCTCGCCATTCGACAACAGTAGTCCCATGTCAGTAGGCGTTTTCTGTGCTTCATCCAGATAAGACTCATTGCGGTAATACAAAGAAAGCGCCTCGTCTCCTTCCCCACTCGTAAGCACGAGATACTCAAGTCCGCCGAACGTCTCCACCGACGCGGAAAATGCACCTTCTCCCTCGCCGCTCTGCCATCCGTCCACACGCGACGCAAGATTCTCGCACTGCTTCTCTGTCAGCACGACAGTCCCACCGCTTGCTTCCTTATCCGGCTTCTTCGGCAGAAACACCACCACAATAGCGGCTATCAACAAGCCGACCAACACCCACGTAGTGATCATCCACACATTTCGCTGGCGCACCAACCGCTGCGCATACTTTGCCTGACCGTCGTCCGGTTCACGTACATTGTCCGGTTCAAAAACGTCGGCCGGCATTTGACCATTCTCCATCCTTTGTTCCTTCATCCTCACACAGTCCCTTCTGTACTTCTTACTCGCCTACTCGCTTCACTCCATCGATAACATCATTTTATCATAGTTCAGCCGAAAAGAAAATCCTATCCACAAACCTTTCAAAAAATCCTGTTGACTTTTCCGGAGAACTCTCATATAATAACCGCAACGACAAATGCAATGACGAGAACAAGTACTTCTAAAGGGAACCTACAGAAAGCAGCCGGTCGATGAGAGGCGCAGGGAAAGCTTAGAAGGAATACCTCTCCAAGCAGCGCACCAAACCGGAGTTTTCCGCAGTAGGCTGCGACGGGCGCACCCGTTACAGTGCCGGAGTATAAGGAAGCCATCTGCAGCAGATCGGGCATTTTGCCATAGCTTCCCGTACTTAATGAGGTGATGGGTGTGAGCTCATCATGAAGAAAGGTGGTAACACGAGATACTCTCTCGTCCTTTTAGAAGGACGGGAGTTTTTTGTTATGTGCGGAGCACATAACAAAAAAGTATATGCACACCTCGCGGTACGGTAGGCAATTGCTTCGCAATTCCGCTCGGGCGCACAAGAGTCGCAAGCGACTCTTGATTATGTGCTCCGCGCATAATCAAAAAGTATATGCACACCTCGCGGTGCCGCATTTTCCTTCGGCGCCCCGCTCCTTCTATTGACGCTTCCGCGTCTCCGGCCGAAGACAAAAAAACATTCAGGAGGATTTCAAGATGAAACTGTATGATGAACTGAGAGCCCGTGGCCTCATCGCGCAGGTTACGGACGAGAAGCTGATCAGCGAATTGATCAACGAAGGTAAGGCTACCTTCTACATTGGCTTCGACCCTACCGCAGACAGTCTGCACGTAGGACATTTTATGGCCCTTTGCCTTATGAAGCGTCTTCAGATGGCAGGCAACAAGCCCATCGCACTTCTCGGCGGCGGTACCGGTATGATCGGTGACCCTTCCGGAAAGACCGATATGCGTAAGATGCTGACGCCCGAAGATATTGCACACAACATCGAGTGCTTCAAGAAGCAGATGAGCCGCTTTATCGACTTTTCCGAGGGTAAGGCAATTATCGTGAACAATGCCGACTGGCTCATGGATTTGAACTACGTTGAGCTTCTTCGTGAAGTAGGCGCGCATTTCTCCGTAAACCGTATGTTGACGGCTGAGTGCTACAAGCAGCGTATGGAGCGTGGTTTGACCTTCCTTGAGTTCAACTACATGATTATGCAGAGCTACGACTTCTACCGTCTGTTCCAGGATTACGGCTGTAACCTGCAGTTCGGTGGCGACGACCAGTGGAGCAACATGCTCGGCGGTACGGAGCTGATTCGCCGTAAGCTCGGCAAGGACGCTTCCGCAATGACCATCACCCTTCTCCTCAACTCCGAGGGCAAGAAGATGGGCAAGACCGAGAAGGGTGCCGTATGGCTTGATCCGAACAAGACCAGTCCGTTCGAGTTCTACCAGTACTGGAGAAATGTTGCCGATGCCGATGTTCTCAAGTGCATTCGCATGCTCACCTTCCTTCCCATCGAAGAGATTGAGACGATGGCAGACTGGGAAGGCAGCCAGCTGAACAAGGCAAAGGAGATTCTTGCTTACGAACTCACCAAGCTTGTACACGGTGAGGAAGAGGCCGTAAAGGCACAGGAATCCGCTAAGTCTCTTTTCGGCGCAGGCTCGTTGGAGGATGCTCCGGAGGCACCGATTTCCGAAGAGGATTTGAACGAGGGAACCATCGATTTGGTATCCATCCTCGTAAAGGCCGGCCTCGCACCGACCCGTTCCGAAGCAAGAAGAAACATCGAGCAGGGCGGCGTATTGGTAGATGGCGAGAAGGTTGTCGATTTCAAGGCTACCTACACGAAGGAGCAGTTGATTTCGGGTATCGTGGTACGTAGAGGAAAGAAGAATTTCAAGAAGGTTGTTCTGAAGTAATAATTGCATCAAGCTTTAAGGAGCCTATCATTACGATAGGCTCCTTTTTTGTCGCCCAGACTCTCCACATAGTACCTCCGGACTGCCTACATGCTCCATTTATAACCCACATAGCACCAAATATCCAGTCAGACTAGATACTTTTCGCAGAATGTCTACTTGCACTAGACATTTTCCCAAAATGGGTATGCTAAACTAAGTAAAAGAACAGGTGGAGGCTTCCTATGGACCAAGATGCATTTATCAAACGCCTAGTTGAGTTACGACAGAATCAAAATGTATCCGCACGCGATATGAGCCTGTCTCTTGGGCAAAGCGCCGGATACATCAACAACATCGAAAACGGCAAAAACTATCCGTCTCTCCTCATGTTCTTTTATATGTGCGAATTTCTCGAAATCACCCCGGAGGAATTCTTCCGAGTGGACGTTACGAATCCGCCAAAGCTACGTGCCCTGACGCACGAGGCACAGCGGCTGACCGGCGAACAGCTGGATCACCTCATCGCGCTTGCTAAGGAAATGAAATAAATGATTGTGACACCAAAAAACAGGCAGCCCCTTATCGGACTGCCTGTTTTGCTTTATTCGTATTTTGTTACCTTAACGGCTGAACCGTACGCCTTCAGCGGACGACCATGTTCATCGAACTCGGTCGTATAACGAACGAAGAACGGAATTCGGTCCATAGTAAGCGGAATCATCGCCTCGAGATGTGGTACACCCTGCTCAATCTGTCTATGCCAATCGCGGTACATATCCGCAACCTCAGGCGGGAATACACCCTGCTCAATGGCACTATCCGGATAATTGGTCAGCAACGGCGGCAAGCCAAGGTCTCGCATACAGCGGAAGCAAGGCTTCATCTCGCGTGTAGCAACCGTGTACTCCCAATAGTAGATATCCACCTCGTCAAATGCTCTCTGGTATCCAAGCTCTCGGTTCTCAATCTTAGCGAGATGCTCCTTCTCTGTCGTGATGTTACGAATCATCGCGTAGAACAGATAGTTATCACCGCTTCTTCCGATCATTCTGGCATTCGTTCGGATACAGAAGCGCTCATTGCCGCAGCAGTCGGACGAAATGTCACGCCACGTTTCGCACTCCTCTTCCTCCATAGACTCAATTGCGCGCTCCAGCATATCGTAATAAATCTGCTTATTGGCCTCGTCAAAGACAGTCGTCGGGTCGGACTCAATCAATTGCTTCTCCGTCAGATTCATGCCGAGCTCTTGGAGATACTTCTGATTGACTCTCAGAATCTCAACCTTACCGTCATGGTATTCAAAGATAGCCGCACCGCCAACATAATTACTGAAGATGAGCGTCTCAAGTGACTTCGGATCCCAGAAGTCAAATGCATTGAGTCCTTCGATCAAACGCATCTGCGGAATCTTCGCACCGACCATGCTACTCTTCAAATATTCCTCATACTCCTCCTCCGGGAGAGGCTTTGAATACAGATAGCCCTGAATGTAGTCGCAACCGATGCTACGCAGGAAGTCTGCCTGTCTCACCTGCTCAACGCCCTCTGCGATAACCGGCATTCCAAGCCATTTCGCCATACGAACAACCGAGCTCAAAATCGTGCCACCACGATTGCCCTGCTGCTCATCCGAAAGGAACAGCATGTCGAGCTTGATGATATCCAGTTCAATGTCCTTCAGTACATTTAATGAAGAATAACCGCTTCCGAAGTCGTCCATCTCAACGACATAACCGCATTCATGTAGCGATTTTACTACCTCGTTGACGTGCTGACTGCTACCGACGATTACAGACTCGGTAATCTCTACACGCAGATACTTTGCCGGAATATCGTACTTCTTACGAATGTTCTCCAAGCTTGCGGTAAAATTCTTCTGAAAGATGTCGTGACGCGAGAAGTTCGTTGAAATCGGAACCATCGCCCACCTGTTATCTAAGCATTTGCGCAAGAAGATACATACCTGCTCAAATACGTACAAATCCAGCTTCGTAATAAATCCGTTCTTCTCAAAGATCGGAATGAACACACCGGGAGAAATCAATCCGCGCTCGGGATGCTTCCAACGGACCAAAGCCTCCGCGCCGACGAGCATTCCGGTCGAATGGTCGTACTGCGGCTGATAATATACGACGAACTGCTTCTGTGCGAGCGCGTATTCCATCATGCCGATAATCTCTTGCTCACCGAGCATATCGTCGCGAAGCTCATCGGAATAGTAATTAAAATGCGTCGTATAGCTACCCTTAATGCTACTCTGCGCAAGCACCGCACGATCAATCATAGAGTTGACAATCAAACCGGCACCGCGGGTGACATAGATACCGACATTGCAGTTCACGATAAACGGGAGATCGTGCTTGCCGATTTCTTCGAGAATATTCTCAATCAACTGCTCAAGCTCCTCGCCTGACGTATGCGTGAAGAACACGAAACGATCCGAACCGAAACGACAGACAACATCCTCTTCCTTCACCAGTCTTCTGGTCACATCGGCAATGTGAATCAAAAGGCGGTCGCCCTCGGTCATACCGAACAAATCGTTGACAGCCTTGAATCGCAGGACGTCGAAGTATACAATTGCGTATTCTCCTGCTGCCACGCCTTCGGGATCACGCTTCAAAATCTCATCCACATGATATGCAAATGCGTTACGGTTATACAATCCCGTCAGCTCATCATGGTCCGCTGCCGCCGAAAGGGAGCTATTCTCCTCAATCTCGTCGTCTACATCGGTAATCGTGATATTGACCGTCGTTCCCGGTACAACATTCATCAAACCGACGCAATACCAACGCCAGTCCGCACCTGCATTTTTAAAATAGCACTCCATAAAATGAGCCTGCGGTGTATCTGCAGCGGCAATCTCCTCAAGCTTCGTACGAAGCTCTAAGATAGTATTGCCTGTGGCAAAACCATACTCCTCAAGCGCCGCCCAGAAATTCTGCGCACCGCTTCCAACGGAATCAAAGCCCGACATTGTCTTCGGAAAAGAAAACTTACCCGACTTTACATCGTAAATAATCAACGTGCTATCCTTGTACTGTCTTGCTTTTCTTCTCTTAGAAGCACCTGCGTGTGCCAGGTCGCTTCCGTCTGTTCTTTTCATATTCTCCATATAAGCTCCCTCTGCCGAGAGGACGTCCGGCGCCCTCTCAAGCACGCTTTCGCTAAGTATATTCCTACTATTCTCCTCATTGTTCATTCCAGAGTTCCGGCATCACCGCTGAATACACTACGCGCATGATACTAAATACCCTATATTACTTTAATTATATTCTTTGTGAATAGAAATCTCCACTTCATTTAACTATGAACAAGTTACCCTCCATCCTAAAATGACGTGTTTCACTGCACAAACAACATGAATGTATAGCACTATTTCATCTTGCATTTTGCCGAAAAAACGATTATTCTATATGTACAAGATGGTATAACAAAATCTATATTACTTTTGGAGGTGTTCTAATGGCTAAAACAGCTAATGAACTTATGAGTTTCATTCGTGAGAATGACATTCAGATGATCGACTTTAAGATTGTGGACATCAACGGTCAGTTCCGACACGTTACGATTCCCGCAGAGCAGTTTACCGAGGAGACGCTCAAGGATGGTATCGGTTTCGATGCTTCCAACTACGGTTATGCGGTAGTCGAGAAGAGTGACATGGTATTTATTCCGGACCTTGACACGGCATTGATTGATCCATTTTGCGCAATTCCCACTCTGTCCATTACCGGTAACGCAATGATTATCGATTACCCGGAGAATCGTCCGCTTGATCAATATCCGCGTAACATTGTACATGCTGCAGAGCAGTACATGAGAGACAGCGGTATTGCCGATACGATGCTCATTCTCCCTGAATTCGAGTTCCACCTTTTCGACAACGTGAATTGGGCAGTTCGTCCCGATAAGATTTCGATGGAGATTGACGCTACGCAGTCTTACTGGAATTCCGACGTATCCGGTGATGGTGTTATCGTTCCTCATCAGAAGAACTATCACATTGCAAAGCCTTTCGATACCTCCTACGAGTGTCGCTCCGAGATGTGTCTTGAGATGCAGAAGGCCGGCATCCCGATTAAGTATCATCATCCCGAGGTTGGCGCTGCAGGTCAGTTCGAGATTGAGCCGATGCTCGGTGAGATGTCGAAGATGGCAGACAACACGATGATGATTAAGTATATCATCCACAATACCGCTATCAAATACGGCAAGACCGCAACCTTTATGCCGAAGCCCGTATACAACGAGGCCGGCAATGGTATGCACGTTCATATGCTCCTTCTGAAAGATGGTGAGCCCGTAGTCGGCGATGAGAACGGCTACTCTCATCTGAGCGAGACCGCACACTATTTCATGGGTGGTCTTTTGAAGCACATTGCTTCCCTTTGCGCTTTGACGAATCCGAGCACCAACTCCTTCAAGCGCTTGGTTCCCGGCTTCGAGGCACCTGTAACAGTAGGTTATGCAACCTCGAATCGTAGTGCGGTTATCCGAATCCCGGCTTATGCAAAGACACCGAAGCTTCGCCGCTTCGAGCTTCGTAACCCGGATGCTACGTGTAATCCGTACCTTTGCTACGCTGCAATTCTTATGGCCGGTCTCGATGGTATCAAGAATAAGATCGATCCTCATGCAAATGGCTGGGGTCCGTACGACATGAATCTGTACCATCTCTCCGACGAAGAAAAGGCCAAATTGTCCTCTCTTCCTACCACTTTGGATGCGGCTTTGGATGCGCTTGAGGCAGATCACGATTACTTGACTGCAGGCGGTGTATTCCCCGAGCAGCTTCTCAAGAACTTCATCGCCAACAAGCGTAAAGAGTGTCTCGAGATGTCCAAGATTCCTCATCCCGCAGAATTCGATCGTTACTTCAACCTGTAAGAGGAACTGCCTGCGCGTCGTTGATGTAAGCAGCTTTTGAACAACAAAATGGCGGTACCGCAATTTGCGATACCGCCATTATTTTTTGCCTTCATCTCAGTTCAATGCTCATGGTTCGTTGCTCTTAGCTCGTTACTGTTTGGCTTTTAAGCTCATCCTAGCGATTCTTAGGCAAATGCTTGCGCGCTCTCTGATAAATCGCCGCAGCTCTTTCCTTGTTCTTGATTCCGTCCATGAGGTATCCGTAAAGAACCTCCTCCGAGTCACTCTTCTCCATGGCGTTGACGAGCGCCACTCTCTCCTCGGCATTTAAGTTAAACACCTTCTTCTTAACCGTCTTATAGATCAACGCTACACGCTCATTGTCACGAAGATTTTGCGACAAGTAGTTATGGAATTCTTCCTTTCCGAGGCACTCATCCAGCGCCTTCTGCACAAGCAATTCCTCCTGCGGAGTCATTACAACCATCGCTGCCGGGATAATCGGTTTTACGTCAGAAACCTCGACTTCCTGCGGTTCTACTGGTGTAGAATCTCCTGTGGGCAACTCTTGCTTTTGGGCAGCCTTCTTACGCTGCGGTCTCTTTTTCGTGGCCGGCTTCTCTTCTGCTGTTTCGGGCGTTGCCTCCGCTTCCGGAGTAACCTTCTCATCCGTTACCGGCTCGGCATTCATCTCTTTTACCGGCTCAACACTCTGCTCTTTTACCGGCTCGATGCTCACCTCTTTTACAGGTTCAATGCTCAACTCTGCCGGCGACTCATCCTTTGTCTCATTTGCCGACTCGACCTTCTGCTCTGCAATCGGCTCGACCTTTGTCTCCGCAATTGGTTCCGGCTTCTCTACTACCGGTGCGACTTTCTTTTCGACAGTGGGCTCGACCTTCACTTCAACTTCAGGTGCAACCTTTTCTTCAACTACCGGCTCTACCTTCTTCTCAATCACCGGCTCAACTACCGGCTCGAGCTTCGGCTCAATCACCGGTGCCTCTGTCTTCATGGTCTCCGAAACCTCTGTAACCTTTTTCGGTTCTACCTTCGGCTCCGTCTTCTTCTGTGCAACCACAACTCTACGTACAACCTGTACATTTGCATTGCGCTTCTCTTCGTTTGTCACCTCGGTCTCTTTCAGAACCACCGCATTGTTCGGAACACGCCGGTTGGCATTTGCCTCCGTGCGATTCTTGCCCTGCTTGCCACCGTTGTTCTGTCGCTCATCGCGATTATTTCGGGGATTGTTCTGCTCACGGTGTTCATTACCGGAATTCTGTCTATGGTCACCGTTTCGATTCTGGCCGTTACGGTTTCGATCCGAGGAGTTACGGTTTTGTCCACCGTTTTGGTTGCCACTGCGATTGCCGTTTCGATTGTTGCCACGGCTGTCGTAGCGTTGATTGCCGTCCCGTCTGCCATCTCCGGATCTGTCATTGCGACCACGGTCCTCACCGGCTCCACGCTCCGAAGTCTTGCCCTTATTCTTTCCGTTCTTTCCGATTACCTCATGCTGCGTCGTATTATCTACCGCAGCCTTCTTCTTTCCGAACAAGCCGGCAAGAAGCCCTGTCTTTTCTTCTTTTTTCTCAAGCACTGCCGAAATGCTTGGCAGTCTCTCAATAACATCGCCCGTCAAGCTGAGCATCTCATGGATGGCCGGCTCATAGCCCTTGTCATTGGAAATGATGTAAAATGCATCACCGGCCTTACGTGCAATGTCATAGCCCATATGTACCATGATGATGAAATCCAACGCATTTTTCCCGATTTGGTCATTCTTAATCAGCTCAACCGTTGCGTCGCTGTGAAAGATTACGTCTGCATCGATCAACGACATCTTAGAACATTTCGGTCCAAGAAATATCTTGACATGATCATGCTTCGTCAGAGCGTCAACACCGCGAAGTCCCATGGTGCTCACGTTCTCAAAATCGATATATAATATTCTCTTCATATCTACCTCGTAGTGGTATTGTCGTTCGAAAGCCCCGTCACGCGCTTTCCTCCGGGCCGCTACTAATGGCCCATCTCAACTACTAGTACTGAATGCTAAGCTCGTCCAGCGTCTTATAATATGCGGGCAAGAACTCTTCCATGAACAAATTCGCCTCAGGCAACGCCATCTTCTCGATTGCCGCACGAATGGACTTGCCGGCGCTTTCAAATTCGCGATTGCCGGCCTTGCCCTCTTCAATGCATTTGATCAAAGCCGACAGCTTGTCGGCCGCCTTAACGAGACGCCACAAATCGCTTTCCTCCTCCTGAGGGAAGAACAATCCACGGTAATCCTCGCGAATGTCCTCCGGAAGCATAGAAAGCAAAGCATTGGAGGCATTGTCCTCAATGCTGTGGAAGATGCTCTGCATCTGCTGGTTGTAATATTTGATAGGGGTTGGCATATCCCCCGTAATGATTTCGTTGCTGTCGTGATACAGTGCGATCACCGCTACTCGCTCCGCGTTGTAATTGCGACCGAGACGGCGATTACCGAGCACCGCCAGACAATGTGCGAGCATACTAACCTCGAGCGAATGCTCACTGATGTTCTCGGATTCCGAATTACGCATCAGCGCCCAGCGCTCGATATATTTCATTCGCGACATCATTGCATAGAAATTACTCATGAGCTTCTCCGTACTGTTTCTTTTGTCTTTCCACTTGTAGCTTCAGATACTCTCCGGTGTAGGAGTTCGGATTGTCCATAATGTCCTCGGGTGTTCCCTTAGCCACTACGGTACCACCGCCATCTCCGCCCTCCGGTCCCATATCGATGATATAATCCGCCGTCTTTATCACGTCCAGATTGTGCTCGATAACAACAACCGAATTGCCACCCTCCGTTAAGCGCTTCAAAATCTCAATCAATTTCTGCACATCGGCAAAATGCAAGCCCGTCGTCGGCTCATCCAAAATGTAAATCGTCTTGCCTGTACTGCGCTTAGAAAGCTCTGTCGCCAGTTTAATTCTCTGTGCCTCGCCTCCGGACAGGGACGTAGACGGATGTCCCAGCTTCAAATAGGACAGTCCCACATCCGCAAGCGTCTGAATCTTGCGCTTGATAGACGGTATGTTGTCAAAGAAATGCACGGCTTCCTCGACCGTCATATCCAGCACATCGAAAATGCTCTTTCCTTTGTAGGTCGCCTCAAGCGTCTCACGATTGTAACGCTTTCCACCGCACACCTCACATGGTACATAGATGTCCGGAAGAAAGTTCATCTCAATCTTTACGATACCGTCGCCACTACAAGCCTCGCAACGGCCACCGCGTACATTGAAACTGAAGCGTCCCTTTCCGTAGCCTCGCAGCTTCGCCTCCGGCGTTGCCGCGAATAGATCTCTGATCTGGTCAAATACGCCGGTATACGTTGCCGGATTAGATCTCGGCGTACGTCCGATCGGAGATTGATCAATGTTGATTACCTTGTCAAGCTGCTCATAGCCTTCGATTCCGTCGTGCTCACCGGGCACCAAAATGCGTGCGCGGTTCAGCTTTCTCGCAAGACTCTTATACAGAATCTCGTTGATCAGAGAGCTCTTTCCCGAGCCGGACACACCGGTAATACAAGTGAACACGCCGAGCGGCAAGGACACATCGATATTCTTCAAATTGTGCTCTCGCGCGCCGCGTACGGTAATCTGTCCGGTCGGCTCCTTCCTCTGTGTCGGAATCGGAATCATGCGTCTACCGGCAAGATAATCTCCGGTAATGGAATTCTTATTCGCCATGATGTCCGCAGCCGTACCTACAGCCACAACCTCTCCGCCGTGCTGACCTGCCCCGGGTCCGATATCTACAATCCAATCGGCCTCGAGCATCGTGTCCTCGTCGTGCTCAACGACAATCAAAGTATTGCCGAGATCTCTAAGCCCCTTCAAGGACTTGAGCAAACGATAATTGTCGCGCTGGTGCAGACCGATACTCGGCTCATCGAGAATGTATGCAACTCCGACCAATCCGGAACCGATCTGTGTCGCAAGGCGGATTCGCTGCGCCTCGCCGCCCGAAAGGGACGAGGTAGGTCTTGCAAGTGTGAGATAATCAAGACCTACGTCTACAAGAAAACCAATCCGCGCATTGATTTCCTTAAGAACCATCTCACCGATCTGCGCTTTCATCTCCGGCAGTCGAAGGTTCTGCATAAAACTCTGCAGCTGTTTGATTGGAAGGTCGCACACCTCGGCGATATTCTTGTCGCCGACGGTAACCGCAAGAGACTCCTTACGAAGACGTCTACCACCGCATTCACTACACGGCGAAATCTTCATAAAGTTCTCATACTCCTGACGCATCATCTCCGAGGATGTCTCGCGATATCGACGCTCTACATTTCGCAAAATGCCCTCAAAGGCCACATCGTAGACGCCCTGGCCTCTCTGGCTACGATAATGAACGAGCACCTTCTTTCCGCCCGTACCGTGGAACAGTACGTGCTGAATCTCCTTCGGCAAATCACGAAACGGCGTATCCAAAGAGAAATGATACTCCTCCACGAGCGCGTCCAAGGTTGCACGCGTAAAGCTTCCCTTCTCGGTAGCGGACTGCCAGCCGGGAACGGCAATGGCACCCTCATTGATGCTCAGTGAATCATCCGGAACGATCAAATTCTCAGTGAATTTCATCTTGTAGCCGAGACCATGACATGCCGGGCATGCACCAAAGGGGTTGTTAAAGGAAAAGGATCGTGGTTCCAGCTCCTCAATACTCGTACCGCAGTCCGGGCAGGCGAAGTTCTGCGAAAACCGCAACGTCTCTCCGCCAATCACGTCCACAAACATCAGACCGTCACCGAGACGCAATGCACTTTCCATCGAGTCCGTAAGTCTCGCCTCGATTCCCGCTTTTACAATCAAGCGGTCCACGACAATTTCAATGCTATGTTTTATGTTCTTCTCCAGCTTAATCTCCTCAGAAAGCTCATAGAGGTTGCCGTCGATTCGAACGCGCACATAGCCGCTGCGCTTAGCTTGGTCAAGCACCTTCGCATGCTCGCCCTTCTTTCCACGCACCACCGGTGCCAGTAGCTGAATTCTCGTGCCCTCCGGCAGGTTAAGCACTTCATCTACCATCTGGTCTACAGCCTGTCTGCGAATCTCTCTGCCGCAGTCCGGACAATGCGGTACACCGATACGTGCATACAGAAGACGAAAATGATCGTACACCTCCGTCACGGTGCCTACCGTAGAACGGGGGTTGCGATTCGTCGACTTCTGATCAATGGAAATCGCGGGAGGAAGTCCTTCGATGCTTTCTACATTCGGCTTCTCCATCTGTCCGAGAAACATGCGGGCATACGAAGACAAAGACTCCATGTAGCGTCTTTGACCTTCCGCGTAAATTGTATCAAATGCCAGCGAGGATTTTCCCGAGCCGCTGAGACCGGTCAATACCACGAGCTCATCGCGGGGAATATCCAAGCCGATATTCTTCAGATTGTTCTCCTTCGCACCTCGAATGCGAATGTACTTCTTTTCACTCATTCTATTCCTTCTTTACACGGCGCATTTTCTTCGTGCTTTTCTTCGTGCGGCGCATGCGTCGGCACAGCGTTTCATTGCACATGTACGGTGCCGCGTTAGGCCTCTTGCTCTAAGCACATCTTCTTCAAAGAGATAATCTCATCTCTCAATCTCGCTGCCGTCTCGAAATCAAGCTCGGCCGCAGCACTGTGCATCTTCTTCGTCAGCTTTCCGATGACAGCCTCAAGCTCTGCGCGACTCATCGACTCGTAATCCTTTTCGATGCGATTCGTAATCTTGTCTGCCTTCTTGGAAATGCTGATGAGATCTCTTACCTTCTTACGAATCGTCTGGGGCGTGATGCCATGCTCCTTATTGTACGCATCCTGGATCGCACGACGACGCTCCGTCTCTCCGATTGCACCCTTCATCGAATCGGTCATCGTATCGGCATACATAATTACGCGACCGTCCGCATTACGAGCGGCTCGACCGATTGTCTGTACTAGCGAGGTCTTCGAACGAAGGAAACCCTCCTTGTCCGCATCGAGTATCGCAACCAAACCGATTTCGGGAATATCCAAGCCCTCACGAAGCAGGTTAATACCGACCAGCACATCAAATACATCCATACGCATGTCTCGGATAATCTCCGTACGCTCCAGCGTATCAATATCCGAATGCAAATACCGAACGCGAATACCGATATCGCGCATATATTCCGTAAGCTCCTCTGCCATTCGCTTCGTCAGCGTCGTTACGAGCACCTTGTTCTTCTTTGCAATCTCCGCACGCACCTCGGCAATCAAATCGTCGATCTGACTTTCCACCGGTCGCACGGACACCTCGGGATCCAACAGACCGGTCGGGCGGATAATCTGCTCGACGCGCATCAGCTCGTGGTTGTCCTCATATTCATTCGGAGTAGCTGAGACAAACAGCATCTGATTAATACGCCCCTCGAATTCGTCGAAGCTCAACGGGCGGTTGCATTTTGCGGAAGGCAAGCGAAATCCGTAGTCTACTAGTGTAGTCTTGCGCGCTTGGTCTCCGTTATACATGCCGCGAATCTGCGGAATCGTAATGTGCGACTCGTCTACAATAATCAAAAAATCATCCGGAAAATACTCAATCAATGTGTTCGGAGTATCCGCCGGCGTCAATCCGGACAAATGCATGGAATAGTTCTCGATTCCCGAGCAAATGCCGGTCTCGCGAAGCATCTCGATATCAAAATGCGTTCTCTCGGAAATTCTCTGCGCCTCCAAGAGCTTGTTCTCGCTTTGAAAATACCGAACGCGCTCCTCAAGCTCCGCCTCGATATTCTGCAACGCAATCTCCATACGCTCCGGCTCGACAACGTAGTGCGACGCCGGAAACAAAACGAGATGCTCGAGATTTGCCTTCGGCTCACCCTTCAAGGCGTCAATCAACTGAATTCGATCGACCTCATCTCCGAAAAATTCAATTCGATACGCCTCGTTGTTGCCGCTGGATACCGGGTACACCTCCACGACATCGCCACGCACTCGGAACGTACCGCGCTTAAAGTCCATATCGTTGCGCGTATACTGAATATCAATCAATCGGTGCAGCACCTCATTGCGCTCACGCTGCATTCCCGGTCTGAGATTAACCGTCATGTTTTGATAATCAATCGGGCTACCGAGACCGTAAATACACGAAACACTCGCAATCACAATAACATCCCGTCTTTCGGTGAGAGCCGCGGTCGCCGAATGGCGCAGTCGGTCAATCTCATCGTTGATAGCGGAATCCTTCTCAATATACGTATCGGTCGAAGGCACATACGCCTCCGGCTGATAATAGTCGTAGTAGGATACGAAATACTCTACCGCATTTTCCGGAAAGAACTCCTTGAACTCTCCGTAGAGCTGTGCGGCAAGCGTCTTGTTATGAGAAATGATGAGCGTCGGCCGGTTCAATGCGGCGATTACATTCGCCATCGTAAACGTCTTTCCCGAACCGGTTACGCCGAGCAGGGTTTGAAATTGGTTTCCGGCCCGAAAGCCCTTCACCAAGGCATCCACTGCCTCGGGCTGATCACCCGTCGGTGCAAATTCCGAATGTAATACGAATCGCTCCATCACTATCTCCCGTCTGCCTCTCGCGTGCTAAGACTATCTGATGCTATTATTGCTCTTCTCTATCCTTTAATGCATTCCACTTCAGGTATCCGTTGATGAACGGGTCCAAGCCGCCGTCCAATACTGCCTGCGCATTGCCGATTTCGACGGACGTACGATGATCCTTTACCATCGTATACGGCTGCAGCACGTACGAACGAATCTGCGAACCGAAATCAATTCCTTTCACGTCACCGCGGATGCCGGCCGCATGATCGGCCTGCTCCTGCTGCTTGAGCAAATACAGCTTAGCCTTCAACATCTGCATCGCCTTGTCCTTGTTCTGGAACTGGGAACGCTCATTTTGACACTGTACAACGATACCCGTAGGCAAATGCGTAATTCGAATCGCGGAGGACGTCTTATTGATGTGCTGACCACCCGCACCACTCGAACGATACGTATCGATGCGCAAATCGTCCATATTGATTTCGATGTCTACGTCTTTTTCAATATCCGGCATAACATCACACGACACAAAGGACGTCTGACGCTTTCCGGCCGAATTGAACGGACTGATACGAACGAGGCGGTGCACACCGTGCTCGGATTTCAAATAGCCATAGGCATTCGTGCCACTCACCTCGAAGGTTACGGATTTGATTCCGGCTTCGTCACCATCCAAGTAATCGAGCACCTCAAAGCTTAAGCCCTTCTTCTGTGCCCAATGCTGGTACATACGATACAGCATACCTGCCCAGTCACAGCTCTCCGTTCCGCCCGCTCCTGCGTGCAACGTAACAATCGCATTTTCCTGATCGTACTCTCCGGACAGCAAAGTCTGCAGACGAAGCGTCTCGAGCTTCTCGATGAAATCGTTCAGCTCGGCCTCAATCTCCGGAATCATCTCGGGATCATTTTCTTCATAGCCCATCTCGATCAGTGTGAGAATATCCTCGTACTGTCCGTGCAGGCGCTGATAACCTTCTACGATGCCCTTCAGCTCATTGAGCTCGCGTGAGCTTTGCTGCGCACGCTCGGGATTGTCCCAGAAGCCCGGGGACTCCATGATACCCTCAAGCTCCTCGATTCTACGCGACTTGCCAATCAAGTCAAGCGAATCACCGACTTCCTTCAGCGGTGCCTCATAGCCCTGCAAGGTGAATCGCATCTGATCTAATTCTACCATAGTAGTACTTACTCCTTTATAGCTCTTGCATAGTTTCTAGGCATCTCGCGCGGAAGCAAAATGCCTCGGCGCGAAACGTCGCTGGCTATGCCAAACCGCCCTTCTTGCCACAGCAGAACTTGTACTTCTTACCGCTGCCACACGGGCAGGGTTCATTGGGCTGAACCTTCTTCGTGGCACGACGTACAGGAGCATTTGCCAAGCTTGTATCCTTGTTCGTACCGGTCACCTTAGCAACCTCCTCACGCTCTACCTTCTGCTCAATACGTACATGAAGCAGCATTCGAGTCGTATCCTCGGCAATGGCATTGATCATCGCATCGAACATATCAAAGCCTTGGAACTTGTATTCCTGTACCGGACTATTCTGTCCATAAGCCTGCAAACCGATACCCTGGCGGAGCTGATCCATGTCGTCGATGTGGTCCATCCATTTGCGGTCGATTACCTTCAGCAAAATGACGCGCTCCACCTCACGGAACTGTTCAACATCCGGGAATTCCTTCTCCTTCGCCTCGTATGCAGCTACCGCAGCTGCCTCTACCTTTGCAACCAGAGTCTTGCGCTTCATAGACTTGAGGTCGTTCTCGCTCAATACGATCGGCTCCATCGGGACGATAGACAGAAGCTCACGATTCAAAGCTTCCATATCCCACTCTTCGGGCAGGAGCTCATCGGAAACCAGGCCATTTATCGTATTGCTTACGGTACGCTTCACCATATTGATGATGTAATCGCGCATGTTCTCGCCATCCAATACACGGCGACGCTCTTCGTAAATCAGCTCACGCTGCTCATTGTTTACCTGGTCGTACTCCAGCAAGTTCTTACGAATGCCGAAGTTGTTATCCTCAATCTTCTTCTGCGCTCTTTCGATAACACTGCTGAGCATCTTATGATGAATTTCCTGTCCGTCGTCCAAACCGAGTGTCTTGAACAGACCCATCATACGCTCCGAACCGAACAAACGCATCAAATCGTCCTCGAGGGAAATATAGAAGCGAGATTCACCCTTGTCACCCTGACGACCGGCACGGCCTCGCAGCTGGTTATCGATACGGCGGGACTCGTGACGCTCGGTACCGATGAT
>JAZRJF010000090.1:0-71348 GCA_045645665.1 Lachnospiraceae bacterium
CGAAGATCAATATCATTTTCATAAGGCTTCAAATAAGGGTCATAATCGAAAATTTTGTAGCTCATAGAGTCCTCCTCAGAAATCCGTATGATTAAAATCAGAACGTCAAATGCACTAAAACGGTCCCAGAAAACAAGTGCCCGAAATGCATCTATAGTATAGCATAGTTAGGGCGGAGAATCAATGGGGGTTGTAGGGAGTGATAGTCGGCGGAGCCGACGGTGATAGCGCTGAAAGCAGCGCGGTGATAGTGGCACATAGTGCCACGGTGTTAGCCGGCGGAGCCGGCGGTGATGGTCGCGTAGCCGACAGTGATAGCGCTGGAGCGCTGTTATGGTTCCGACGTTATTACTGTCACGCCTTTCTCGCGTAAATACGGCAGTAAGCTATCTTCATAATCCTCAATTTCAGCATACTCATATAGATCGATTTCTTTACCGTTTGTCATCTTAATGACGTACGAAGGGAAGTCTAGGATGTCTCCAAAATCATTTTCGCGATTCGGTAAATAATACACCTCCTCTATTTCTTCATAGGTATAATACTGTCCTTTGATCGAAAAGAATTTGGTGTTGTCGATAAAGCCATCCGACAGAAAATTGACATTCCATCGAGAAAGTAAGGCTAGAGATATCACGGATACGAAAAACACAAAACCGATAAAGCCTTTCATTATTTTGTCCGAACCGACACTGTTTTGTATGCTATCCAGTTCGCAGAATTTTTCGTAATTCTTCTTGTCGAATATCTTTGTGAATTTCTTTCTTACGAAATAACTGATGGAAATTGCCAAAAAGAAACCACTCGTAATGGCATACGGAATGTTGTATTTCGGTCCTAAAAGAGCAACAGAATCTCGCCCTTCCAACAAGACCAATACGAGGTATATTACAAGAAATACAACGGAAGTGGGTATCGTTAAAATCAGCCACGAAAGCAATAATATTATAAATTCTTTAAATGTTCCGCCTTGAACACCATGCTTGTTATACGTCTTCGCATTTGCAATCAACGAAGAGGACTCGGGAATTTCATGCCGTACCCCCATACTCAATAGCTTTATCATACGTGACTCGTAACCGCTTGGCTTCTTTATCTTTTTCAGTTGTTTGATTGCGGTGTCGGTGTCTCCTTTTACATAGTTGATAAACGCATCCGAACAACAGCGCAGCATAAAGAATTCATAAATATCAAGGCTTGAGCTGTAAGAAATAAACTCATCACTTCCATAGAAAATCTTGAGTTCATCGTAATACGAAGCCATAATCGATGCTTTTCGACTTACATCATGGCTTATGTCAATAAACATTCCGTGCATTTGCTTTAACACGTCGCCGACACATTCAAATGCCTGAATCATTCCTTCTTTATTTGTGATTGTCGGAATAAACATAGGGGTCGCAATATCTACATCACAATAATCGGTCAATAGGGGTAGCGGAATCTCTAACGTTTCCTCCGACTTATCAAAGCAGACGCTACATCCCAGAATACTGTTCGCAACGCTCAAGAAACTATGAGCCATGTAAATCAAACTAACACGATATGAATTGTAATATATCTTTGCGATGCAATGTTTTAGATTCTCCGGCGTCTCCTCACCTTTGTACTCTTTTGAAATATCAAAGTACACAGCTTGTGTTTCTTCACAAAATTGTCTTGTAGACTGCTCAAACTGATTGTATATCGAAGTTAGCACATCTTCTCTGTTCATAATCTCCTCCGGTTACGATAACTAGAATATATCTATGTTTCAGGCTTACTGCCCACTGTACAACAACACAAATTGATTTTTCTTATACTCAAGTAATCCTTCTTTGCGCATTTTGCTTAGTTCATTTGACATCGCACTTCTATCCACCGATAGAAAATCGGCGAGCTGCTGTCTGTTATACGGGATCGTAATTTCCGAGCTGTTTTGACGGCGTGCCTCTTCCGACAGATAAGCAATCAGCTTCTCACGCGTAGTACGTTTCGAGAGATATCCGAGCTTTTGGACGAGCTTTCTGTTCTTTTCCGAGATGGCAAAGAACAAATTCTGCACAACCATGGCGTGAAAACGACAAGCGGACGGACAAGTAGCTATAACCCTCTTCACATCAAAGAAAATGACCGTACTATCCTCTACGGCAAGCACATCGTTGATGAGAGCTCCGCTTTCAGGCGCGATGTATGCCTCGCCGAACATTTCCCCAACGGCAATCTGACCGAGAATGCTACGATTTCCCCAGTAATCATCCTTCTGAATATGAAGATTTCCTTCCACTAATACCGTGATGTCGTTAAGATGCTCTCCTCGACGTAACACATATTCTCCTTTTTTGTACGCATGGACTCTTGCCTCCAGACACGTAAGCATAGAAGTGATCTCTTCGTCACCAATGCCGGCAAATAGCTGCGTCCTCTTCAAAACCGGTATATATTTTATCATAATTGACCTCATTTCGTTGTAAATACAACCGCATTGTTTGATTTATCGTACTATAATCAAGTCGTGAAGTCAACCAAAACATCGATTATCACTTACAGTTTGCTGTAAAGAAAATCAAAAGGAGTGTTATCTATGCCAAGAACGATAATCAAAATTGATGAAAACAAATGCAACGGCTGCGGCGCATGTGCCAGCGCATGTCACGAGGGTGCCATTGAAATGATAGACGGCAAGGCCAAACTTACACGAGAGGATTATTGCGATGGACTCGGTGACTGTCTCCCCGTATGTCCTACCGGTGCAATCACTTTCTTAGAGAAAGCTTCTCTTGTAGACAGCCACCTCTCACAATGGCCTGTACAGATTAAGCTTATTCCGGTTCAGGCGCCTTACTTCGATGGAGCAAAGCTATTGGTTGCCGCAGATTGCACGGCTTATGCGTATGCTAATTTTCATGAGGAATTTATACGAGATCACATCACACTCATCGGATGTCCGAAGCTGGATTCGTGCGACTATAGCGAAAAACTGGCCGCAATCCTAGCTTACAACGACATCCAAAGCATAACCGTGGTACGAATGGAGGTACCTTGCTGTGGCGGTATTGAGTATGCTATGAAACGAGCAATACAAGCAAGCGGCAAATCCGTTTCTTTGAACATTGTAACCATTTCGCGAAATGGTAACATACTAAGCTAAAACATGAAATTGTCCGCACAGCTAACAACGACATTGCATTATGTGCAGTACGTTGTGCAGTGCGGACAAATTTGTTCAATCCGTGCATTCCGGGTCACCTACCTCTTCATTCCCGAGGTACGTCTTATATGGTTTTCCTTCGTAATAATTCATAATCTGCCGCCTCAGCCTGGATGGGTACAACGGCTGTCGATTCAGTGTGGAAATGTCAATCCATTCGATTCCGACCTGATTCGTATCGTTATGTAGCACTGCATCCGGCATTTCACCAAGAAGCTCACATAAAAATACCATGTCCACACGCTGAAAGCTCTCGCCGTGAACTCCTTCAATCACGAAAAGCAGCTCTTTGCAGGCCACGCTAAGCCCCAGTTCCTCAGCAACCTCACGGCAAACCGCTTGATCCAATGTCTCTTCGGCTTCTTGCCCACCGCCGGGCATGATGTACCATTCTTCCGCACCATCCCGAATCTTGATGGCAGCCATCTTACCGTCTTTGATAATCAATGCTTTCGCCGAGTTACGAATTTGTCGATTCATGCCTAACCTCTAATCCTTTGTCTTCTGCCATCTTAACTACATACCATGCATTTTGCATATTACTCGAAAAATCAAAAATGCACCTACCGTTACAATCAAGCACCTCTATGTCAACTTCAATCCGTTCATTTTTCTGTTTGATGAGTACGCACAAAACCTCTTGCCAAGAAACATATCTGCTGAGCCTGCCACAATAACTTATTTTGAAACCTTCCTCATTGACCATGCATCTGTACAATAGATTAATCACATTGATAATAAGTAAAATCAACAAGCAAACAGAAAAAATAATAAAGAGAAATCTCGTGTCGTCTTGCATCAACATGAATACAACGATAAATGCAACAATAAATAAAGATATAACACAGGTCTTGATAACCAGTCTTTTAGTCGAATATTTGATAATGAAACTATCTTTATAATCAACTTCCGGCATTTCAGCATGCTTAACGCCAAATAATGAAAACACAAATTCCAATGCTGCTTCAATTAACTCTTCCATTTGCACTCCTTTCTTACTTCTTCAAAATGCCCTTAACCCTTCACACAAACAATTATAGCATGTTCGAAATAATATTGCTATGAAATATGAGCTGAACAAGCAACTAATAACGTTAATTTCATTTCAAACGCGTTCAAAATATATGGTTGCGTATATTATCCTTTTGTAGTACACTGAAAAAAAAAGGGAGTCGACAATATGAGCAATATTACCGAGAGAATCTATTTGAAGGTGAAATCCATTGTAGATACTTGGTGCGAAGACGGAATCTACGCAATATCCTTTTTTGTATCTTCCAATGAGTTATCTGAATACAATGGCTTCAGCAATGTATCATCGTTTGCTATTAGTTATAATACTGAGGAAGATTGCGAAGGTGCAGGCAAATACGACGAAGAACGTTGGAACTATGCCTTCTGGCGACAGGATGAAACCTCTATCATTGATCCATATGAGCCGAATGAACTGATTGATCTACTATTTGATTGGTACAAGGAAAATGGTCTTTCAAACATTGGTGATGAAGATGAGGATTGCTACGATGACAATGGTAGATATATCGGAAAAGGTCCTGTCGGTCACTATGAATTGCTAACGCTAGTTTCCGAGGTGGCCAAGCGTTTGCAGCAAGAGGGATTTCTTGAGAGCAAGTTTGGCAAAAAACTCCCGATTATAATTCATGGTCTTGAGTATGCATGGTATGACATTGAAGCAACACAAAACGCTAACATTAATGGAACCGCTGATACATTTTTGAAGGCAATGAAGGAACTAGATATAATTTAATTTGTCGCCAAAACACAAAGCACCCCCAAACTAATGGGGGTGCTTTTTCATGGAAACACGATATGCTTCATACGGAGGAAGAGGGATTTGAACCCTCGCGCCGGTGTTACCGACCTACTGGTGTTCGAAGCCAGACCCTTCAGCCACTTGGGTATTCCTCCATGTCAAACGAGTAGATTATACAATACCGTTCCTCTTTTGGCAAGGCTTAATTATATTTTTTGTTCACAAAGATACGTAATGTACACTTCTACTGCGGTTCGCTCGTCCATGTCACCGGTTTTGATTTTGTACTCGAGCTCGTTGCCATAATCCACAGCGGCAAAAATTCTGTTAAGCGGTGTGTTTCGATGCTTTCCGAGAAGTCTCGGTACCGCAAATGGTTTAATCGAGAGCTTCTGCGCAATCTCATCATTTGCAATTCCACGCGCAGACATACGTACCGCAAGCGCCATCTGATAATAGTTCTTCGTCAACATCTGCAAAATGCGCATCGAATTCTCATGCGCCTCCAGCATCTCGACATACAGTCTCGTCGCAGTCTTTTGATTCCCTTCCGACACCGCATTGATCATCGCGAAAATGTGTCCTTCCACCGGAAACGCAGTAATTGCAAGAACATCCTCTTTTTCTACGGACGACTGACCGTGGCAGTACGCAATCAGCTTGTTCATCTCCTGCGTCAACAGACTGATATTGCTGCCGGAACGCTCAATCAACATATCAACGACCGAATCGCGAATCGTCAGACCAAACTTACGAAAGCCGTTGCCGATGTACTTATACATATCGTCCTTTGACATCTTATCAAAGCTCGCCGCATAGCCGTTCGCCTTGACGAAACGATACAAACCGGACTTCGCACTCGGATTGCGCTCGATGAAAATGATGTACGTCGTATCGGGCAACGACTCAAAATACGAAGCATAATCGGTCTTATCGCCAAACCAGCCGGTGTTTTTCAATACAAGCAAGCGACGCTCGGCAAAGAACGGCAACGTCTCCGCGAGCTCCGTCACTTCCTCGATGCTCGTATTGCTTCCCTCGAAAATCGCATAATTCATCGTATCATCCGGTTCAGCCAAAGCATTGGTAAGCCTCTTTTGATACAAAGAGATATAATAATCCTCCGCACCGGAAAGCAGGTAGAAATTCGAATATTCATTTGTCGCAAGGTGCTTCTTGATGGTATTCATGCAGACCTACTCTCCTAACTTCATCCTCGTAACTTAGTCCACACACATGCTCGTTTCCGGGGCAAAATGCGAACCGAACGGAACAGCTGATACGACTGTCCCACTGCACTATAGTATACCTTTTTTAAGAATTGTTGTCAACCGAACCGAACGCCTCCGATATGACAATTCCGTCCTCTGTGAACTCGATTGCAATCTGTCCCGAATTCATCGTTGTCAGGTAATGCGTGCTGTACTTCATCAAGCAAGCAAGGACATCCATCGTCGGATGACCATAGACGTTCGGACCGACGCAGATCACACTGAGCCTCGGTTGCGTCAGCTCGTAAAATGCATCACTAAGTGACGATCGCGACCCATGGTGCGGCACCTTTAGATAGTCAATTCGAGATAGCTCCTCTTCGTAATCCAAGACAAGCTCGTCCATAACATCTTCGGAGATGTCTCCCGTGAACAACGCCTTATCGCCGCCTATATCAAGCAACAACACCGTACTTTCGCTATTGCTATCGTCGGTGTATTCGCTCTTCGGCCACAACACCTCAAACCCGATTGCATTTTCATCGGAACGAAGCAAGCTTCCCATAGCAAATGTTCCTCTGTCTCCCTGCGACACAAAGGAATACGGACAGCCCATCGCAGTTAGTCTTGACTCAAGCTCGCTTTCCTTTGCCGCGACCGGCAGAAAGACTCTCTCACAATAAAAACCGTCCTCCAACAGTTCCATACCGCCGTTCGTATGGTCTTTGTCTACGTGAGAGAAAAACAGCGCGCTAATCGCATCGATGCCGTGATATTCAAGGAACGGTTTTAGGCAGTTGCGACCGACATTTTCTCTTCCCGTGCTGCCACAATCAATGACAACGCAGCGGTTGTTACACAGGATCACGCTACAGTCCCCTTGTCCGACATCAAGGTTGTATAGCACCGGTGTTGACGACGGAATCGGCAGCATAACCATCCATGCAACGAGCAGCAAAAGCATTCGGTTCCTCTGCCAAAGCCTTATCTTATAAAATAGAAATGCGAATATCAGCACATACAATACAATCTGCCAACTCGTAGGTCTTCCGAGCGTTACAGTGGCTCCCGGAAGCTCCTTAAGCGCCATACACAGCGCATTTAGCCCGCGGACACTCCATTCCACCATTCCACTCAAAAACACGCCTAGTGGCCAAATGACATACGAACAGAGCAAGCCCAACAAAAACAGCACAAAGATAATCTCAATCGATATCAGCACCAATACATTGACCAGTACTCCGTACAACGAAAAGGTGTAAAAATAATACACCTGCAACGGCAACAAGCCATATTGCATGAGCATCGAGCTGCGTAACGTGCTCTTCCACTTTGCTTGCGAAGGCTGAGTGTCGTCATTTAGCTTTTGAAGCATCAAAATGAGCCCTCCCGATGCAAAGGACATCTGGAAAGCAACATTTCCGACTATCGTCGGACGCTTCAGTACGAATAGCATAGCCAAAAATAATATTGTCGTTTGAGGGTCTGATGTACGTTTGGATAGATATGCAAATGCTACGATCGCAAATGCCCCAATTGCTCGAATGGAGGATACGGAAAAGCCGGTCAGCATTCCGTAAAGAAACAAAAGAACCGATACGATGACGTGGGAATGTGCTTTTTTGAAGGCAAAGCCGCATAGCGAAACAAGCAATCGGCCTAGTATTGCGATGTGCATTCCACTGATAGCAAGCACATGTGCAATACCGAAATTCTGATATTGCTCATATAGAGAATCGTTGAGGGAATCGTGACTTCCGAGCAGAATTGCCACAAGAAAGCCCTCCGCCCGGTCGGAATACAACGCTTGTATTCGCGCTTCTATCGCGCTATGAAGTCTCTGTAACAGCTCTCTTCCCTTTGGCGCACTCTTCTTAATCACGATATGATCGGCTTCAATGCCATACAGATTTCCGACAGAATGATAATGCTTTTTCGCGTCAAATGCACCGTCATTTCGCGGCGGCTTGTGCGCATTTGCAGCACCGTAAACTACCACCTGCTCACCGACGTTCACATGGTAATCGGTTGTATTTACAAGCGTTTCGAAGGAAAACCATGCATTTTGCTTTGCATTTCGCATGACAAAACCGTAGTCGGTCGTCGATATGACGGTTCCAACAAAGCGATCCTCTTCATAGGCTTTTTGTTGAATATGATTCACAACATGGAGATAATAACAGGATACCGCCGCGCCGATTACAAACGTCACGGTAACAAGAATCAGTCTTTTGATAGAAATGCTCAGAGGCTTAAAGAATAAGCATATGAGAAACAATAGAACAATCGGAATAAAAGATATTATCGTAGGCAGGAGCTGATAATACACAGCTCCTGCTATCGTACATACAGACACCCCGCATAGTGGGCGTTTCAAGGAATCAATCCTCCTTATCTTGAATGATATAACTGAAATTACGTTCAAACATATGAGACAGCTCTACGCTGAGATATTTGACATTCGTGCTTCCCTCTACGGATATAACTACACTATTAATTCCTCCGAGATCGCACAGTGAATTCACGATAGAATATATGGTCAAATACGGCGGAACCGCCTCGAGATACCGCAAAAAGCCTTCGGAAAGATCAACATAACACGTAGAATCTCTCGTAATGACGCTCAAAATCTCTGTCTGCTCCGGCACGGTTCTAACTACGTCCTCTTCTACCGGTCCCTTTATCAACGAATCAACAACCAACCACTCCATTGTATGCGCTTCATCGGAAAACAAAGTGGTTTCCGTAGCAACCAATCCGTCCAACTTCGGATCCGCAAAATACAGCGTAGCATTTACACGCATCGGCTTAGTCTCAATGGAATAGACGAAGGTATCTTCGTTCATCGCGCCGACAATATAGTTGTTAACCAGCAGTGCACTTCCACCGACAATATACTCAATACTCTTAATCTCCGGCAGCTGTGTCAAGGTTCTTACAACAGCCGCTCGCGAAAGCACCTCTATCGCCCCGTCTAAGTTGTTATAAGCATTGGAAAAATAACATATCAACGTTCCGTTTACGGAATAAGACCATCGTTCCAGAGACATGGACTGTGTAATCGCGGAATAATAACGGCCTGTTCTATGAGAAGTCTGCAACTCCGTAAACAGCTCTTCAATTCGCGCGTCCAATTCCGTTGATTGGAACTGATATCCGTGTCCGACAATCGTCTGCTTCTCGCCGTCCAATGCATACACAAGAATATCATGCTCTGCCATCTCTTCTTCCTTCGCACATCCGGGCAAAAGCAACAAAACAAAGCACAGAAGTAC
Source organism: Lachnospiraceae bacterium (assembly GCA_045645665.1). GTDB lineage: Bacteria > Bacillota > Clostridia > Lachnospirales > Lachnospiraceae > ISDg. The sequence continues at coordinate 9,451 of JAZRJF010000090.1, forward strand.
AAACATATATCTTCTCATCATTTCAGCTCCGTCCCTTCATTGTCTTCGGATTCACGGCGGAATTTCGCATTCACAAGCGGAAGTCGAATGGTAACCGTTGTGCCCTCGTCCTCACGACTGTACACCTTAATCAAGCCCTTGTGGGCGGTAACTATATCCTGAGCAATGGACATGCCAAGACCGGTACCTCCACTTTCACGAGATCGATCCTTGTCCACTCGGTAGAATCGGTCGAATATTCTGGTCAACGACTCCTCGGGAATACCGATACCGTTGTCCTCGACTGTGATGTAGCAATAGTTCAAATCCGCATTGAGGGAAATGTGAACATAACCGCCTTGACGATTGTACTTCACCGCATTTTCCATTATGTTTGTCAGCGCAATGATCAACTTCACCTCGTCCACATCGGCCGTAACCTCTCGAAAGCTTTCAAGCACCATCTCGATATCGGACGACTCCGCCAAAGGCTTAACACGCTTCATAACAATAGCAAGAATCTCGTTCATCTGTGTCGTCTTCAGATTGAGAGTCGATGCCTTCTTATCCATACGCACCAACGTCAAAAGGTCGGAAATGATCTCGTTCTCACGATCGATCTCATTGTTGATATCAATAAGAAACTCGCGATACATCTCAGCCGGTACATCCGGCGAAGTCAACAACGCATCCGCTAACACCTTCATAGAAGTCATCGGAGTCTTCAACTCATGCGACACGTTCGATACGAATTCCTGTCTTGAAGAATCGAGCTGATTGATCTTTGTGAGCATATCGTTCGTTGCACTGGAAATGACGGACACCTCACGGTACTCTTCCACCGCCGGTGCCTCATTCGTCAAGCCATCGGAAATGTGACGCAACGATTCCGTAACGCTCTTAAGCGGGATGACAAGCTTTCTCGATACAAACCAGCCCGCGATCGTTAAGAGAAGCAAAAACAGCAAGGAAAATGCCAGTGCATTTTCACGCATCTGCTGAATGTGCGCATGCTGCTTCGCAGTCGAGAGTACAAACAGCATAACACCGATCGGGTCCTTACTCTCCATCGGTACAATCGGAACATAAAACACAGCTCGCTTCGTATCATCGTTTGTATAGACGATTTGATTGCCCTTTAAAGCAGAGGAAACTTGTGCGGTAATCGCAATCTTCTTCGTCAACAAGGCATAGCTGTCGTACACTACTTTATGACTCTTTTCAATGACAAGCAATCTTCCGTCAAACAGCTCACCAATCGTATTTAATTCGTTGTTAAGGCTTTCATTTGGTTGCGACAGGTATCCTGTGCTTTGAACCTGATTCGAGATACGGTTACAATACCCGATAAGAGTCTCCTTGTAACCGTCGAGATACGTCTGCTCGTAATGTCGTACGGTGGCAAACGAAATAAACATGCAGGCCAATATACCCGCAATCATGATAAAAAGAAAAATGTATATCTGTAAACTAATTCTTCGCGTTATCTTCTTCATCGTTATCAAAATAATAGCCAACGCCCCACTTCGTATGTACATACTGAGGCTCACTCGGGTTCGCTTCGATCTTCTCGCGCAGACGACGTACATGAACGTCGACCGTACGAACGTCGCCGAGATAATCATAGCCCCAGATGATGTTCATCAAGTTCTCACGGCTATATACCTTTCCTGGATGGGTAAGCAAAAGCTCCAATACATCAAATTCCTTAGCAGTCAGACGAACCTCACGTCCGTTGACATACGCACGACGATTCTCGCATTCCAAACGCATGCCTTTAACGGTAATGCTACGGCTCGTACTCTTCGCCTGCTGGGACTTGTCGTTTCTACGCAAAATGGCCTTAATTCTCGCCTTTACCTCAAGAATATTGAACGGCTTTGTAATGTAATCATCCGCTCCGAACTCAAGGCCGTAAATCTTGTCCATATCATCGCCCTTAGCGGTAAGCATAATGATCGGAACCGAAGAAAACTCACGGATACTCGAGCATACCTCAAAGCCGGACATCTTCGGAAGCATAAGATCCAAAAGAATGATGTCGTAATCATTCTCGGAAGCCATACGAACAGCCTCTTCACCGTCATACGCGCAGTCCACCTGCATACCGTCCTGCTCCAGACTGAAGCGAATTCCCTTCACAATAATCTTCTCATCATCTACTACGAGAACTCTCTTATCCATTCGTTCCTCCAAAACGTGTTCTCAAACACAAATCTGATTTTTGATACGATTGAACGTAGATTCCTTAATTCCCGACACCTTCATGATGTCCTCAATGCAGGAAAATGCTCCGTTCATCTCACGATACGTGATAATATCCTTCGCACGCTGCTCACCGATACCGGATAGACGACTCAAATCATCCACGCCGGCCGTATTAATGTTAACCAACAGCTCTTGACCGTTGCCTTGCGACGCATCCGGTTCTTCACTCGGTCGATTCACAACCTCATCCAGAGTCGGCACATATATCTGTTGTCCGTCAACAATCCAATCCGCGAGATTCAGATAATTCACAGCAGCCTGTTCCGTAAAGCCACCCGCGGCTTCTATTGCTTGCTGAATTCTATCTTCCAACTCGAGTTCGTAGACTCCCGGCCTTTGGACTTCTCCGCAGACGTAGACGAAAATTCGCGGAACTTTTTGTACAGCTTCAGTAGGACTACTGCCTTGACTCCCAGCTTGATTCCCAACTTCAGAAGGCGGATCCAAAGCTTCTGCTTTTTCTTCTGTCCCTTCTTCTTTTGATTCTTCTGCCTTTTCTTCGCGCTCAAGTACAAACCCCTCTTCCCGGCTCCAAGAGCACAACGCCCAAATGCCGCATATCAGTATGGTTACACCAAACAGAACATACCCGGTTACCTTCATAACATGATGCATATTGCCTTCTTTCCGCAAATACGCAAACCACACACATCTATTTTAATCGAAAACCCAGTAAAGCGCAAGTGAATTTTACCATTGAAATGTGACTATTCCGACAAGCGCAATCAAAATTCCGATCATTTTTCTCCATTCAAATGCGACCTTCTCCGCACCGAATAATCCGAACAGCTCAATTCCGTATGCTACGACGAGCTGAGATATTACAATCGTCAGAATTGCTTTCGCAGGCGACAGCTCTTCAATGCTTTTCACAACGGAAAACGTAATAAAAGCGCCGATAATACCACCGGTCAGCATCCATTTGTTATCGACCGAAAACAGTCTCAACATATTCGTCCGATCGCGAAACAGCCATATAGCCAAACACGTCAAAAATCCGGTGAATTGAACAAATGACGCCGCGGACCACATACTGCTCTGCTTCGTAAGTCCGGTATTAAACACTCCTTGCACGCTCATCAACGTACCCGACAAAATGGCAATAAGAAATCCCCACATGAAGCACCTCCGAATACTCATTACAAATACATAGTAAAGGTAGTATCTCCATGTGGGGACCTGTTTTATTCTATTCGCTTATACTGTCATTGTCACTTACTGCTTTACGGAATCAAGCGTCTTGCGAAGTGCAACCATCATCTCATCTACGTGCTCCTCCGTGATGACCAACGGCGGGACAAAACGAATGACATTTGTGCCTGCGGCAATCAAAATGCAACCGTTATCCATGCATTTGCGCACAATATCGCCAACCGGTACGGAAAACTCAAGACCCTGCATGAGTCCGACACCACGATGCGATACGACGAAGGAATACTCCTCCACAATCTTGTCAAGACAATCCCAAAGATATTGACCGACCTTCTTTACGTGGTCCGTAAGATTCATCTCACCAAAGATCTCGAATACTGTCTCCACCGCTTTACACACAAACGGATTGCCACCGTAGGTCGTACCGTGATCGCCCGGAACCATAGCATTTGCCACAGCTTCTTTTGCCGCAAATGCGCCAACAGGAACACCGCAACCAAGCGCCTTCGCACTCGTTACGATATCGGGCAATACATCGTAGCCCTGGTAAGCAAAGAACGTACCTGTTCTACCCATACCGCACTGAATTTCATCGAAAATCAAAAGGATATCGTGCTCATCGCAGTATGCGCGAAGCTTCTTGATAAACTCGGGATTTGCGGGATAGATACCGCCCTCGCCCTGTACCGGCTCCATCAAAATGGCAGCAGTCTTATCGGTAACCTTCGAAATGACATCCTCATAGTTGTTGTACTCAGCAAACACAACGCCACCGATCAACGGCTCAAAGGGCTCACGATACTTCTTCGTGCCGGTAACGGACAATGCGCCCATGCTTCTTCCGTGGAAGGAATGATTCATCGCAATGATCTCACTGTCGGCCACACCATGCTTGTTATAGTAATATCTGCGAGCAAGCTTAATCGCACCCTCAATGGCTTCCGTACCGCTGTTCGTGAAGAACACGCGATCCATTCCGGACGCTTCTACAAAAGCCTTTGCCGCAAAGGTTGCGGGCTCATTGTAATAATAATTGGAGGTGTGAAGCAGCTTATCAATCTGCTCCTTCAGTGCTGCGTTGTACTTTTCATTGGAATAACCGAGTGCAAATACCGCAATACCGGCCGCGAAATCCAAGTACTTCGTTCCGTCTGTCTCATACAGATAAACACCTTCACCACGATCCAGTACAAGAGGATAACGATTATAGGTATGCATTAACACACTCTCGGCTACGTTCATCAATGCCTGCTTTTCCATAAGTCTCTCTCCTTTAATAGGTTATGTTTGAAAATGAGAAACCAAACGCCTGTCATCAGACGTTTGGTTGAAAATTCAGTGGGACTTCAGCTTAGTGCTCATCCTCAACAATTGCGGTTCCGACACCCTCTGCCGTGAAGAACTCAAGCAACAGACAGTGAGGCTTACGACCGTCCAAAATATGAACTCTGGATACGCCGCCCTTTACCGCATCGATACAATTACGAAGCTTCGGAAGCATACCGCCACCGATATAGCCATCCTCCATCAACTGCTCTGCGTCCTGCAGCGTCAGTACGGAAAGCAAAGAGGACGGATCGTCCTTGTCCTTGTATACGCCTTCGATATCCGTCAAAAATGCAAGCTTCTCAGCGCCAAGCGTCTGAGCGATCGCACATGCGGCATCGTCTGCATTGATGTTATAGGAGCAGAAATCTTTATCCATACCGATCGGTGCAATCACGGGAACGTAATCATTTTGAATCAACGTATCGATGATGTTCGTATTCACCTCTTTGATGTCACCTACGAAACCGATATCCTGTCCTTCAAACAACAGCTTCTCAACAAGAAGCATGCCGCCATCCTTTCCGGAAAGACCTACTGCCTTTACGCCCGTTTCCTGAAGGAGCTGAACGAGGCTTTTGTTAACCTTATTCAATACCATCTCGGCAACGCCCATCGTCTCTTCGTCGGTAACACGAAGACCGCCTACAAACTGCGGCTCCTTACCCATGTAGGATACCCATTTGCTAATCTCCTTGCCACCGCCATGTACAATAACGGGGTGCATACCAACGAGCTTCAAAAGAGCAACGTCCTTAATTACATTTCTCTTGAGCTCCTCGTCAAGCATTGCGCTTCCGCCGTACTTTACTACTACAATCTTGTTGTTGAACTTCTGAATGTACGGAAGTGCCTCGATCAACGTCTGCGCCTTCAACAATACATGGTTCATATCCTTGTTCATGTTCGATTCCTCCGAAATTATGAGCGATAATCGCCATTAATCTTAACATAGTCATAGGTCAAATCACAGCCCCATGCGGTTGCACGCTCATAGCCGTCCTTGCAATCGATGATAAATGTAACCTTTTCCTTTGCGAGCAATTCGGAAGCCATCTCCTCCGAATACTCGATTGCCATACCGTTTGCAACGAGCTCAATCTCGTCATCCTCATGGCGTATTGCAATGTCAACCAGCTCGGGCTTGAACTGTGCACCGGAATAACCCATCGCACAAAGTACACGTCCCCAGTTCGCATCGCTACCGAAAAATGCAGCCTTTACGAGGTTTGAGGATACGACGGACTTCGAAAGCAATACCGCATCCTGCTTTGTCTTCGCATGCTTTACCTTAACCTCGAGAAGCTTCGTAGCGCCCTCGCCGTCTCTTGCCATCTTCTTGGCAAGATCCTTGCATACAAGGAACAATGCCTTTACAAACTCATCGTAAACACTATCCTTCTTCGTAACCTTCTCGTTGCCTGCAAGTCCATTTGCCAACACGATAAAGGTATCGTTCGTGGAAGTGTCGCGGTCAACGGAAATCATATTAAAGGTCTCGCTTACAACCTGAGAAACCGCTTCCTGAAGAAGTGCTTCGTCAATTGCAATATCGGTCGTTACAACGCTGAGCATCGTAGCCATATTCGGATGAATCATACCGGAGCCCTTAGACATACCACCGAGAAGAATCTCGATTTCATTCTCCTCGCCTACCATAAAGGAGCAAGCAACGGTCTTGCTGACGGTATCGGTTGTCATAATCGCCTCTGCAGCCATCATACCACTCTCTTCGGTATCGGACAGTGCCTCTGCGGCCATAGCGATTCCCTTCTCAACAACATCCATCGGCAAAGGCTGACCGATAATACCGGTCGATGCGGTGAATACCTGATCCGCTTCTACGCCAAGTGCTTCTGCAGTGGCCAAAGCCATACGGTAGTTATCCTGAACGCCCTGCTCGCCCATACAAGCATTTGCGATACCGCTGTTCAATACAACGGCATGCTTTGCCTTATTATTATGTAAAAGCTCGATATCCCAAGTAACCGGAGCGGCCTTCACTACATTAGTCGTAAAGGTAGCACCTGCAACACACGGTGCTTCACTGTAAACCAGTGCGATGTCCTTCTTTTTCTTACGGATACCCGCATAAATACCACTTGCGGTAAAGCCCTTAGGAGTTGTAACTCCGCCTTTGAATTTTCTCATAACAATCCTCCATTTATTACAGTCTCACAAAAATCGTGATTACTTAATTGCGTCCAATGTACTGCGAAATGCACTACGGGAACATCGGTACTACGCGCAAGCCCTCTGCTTCATCCAAGCCAAACATGAGATTCATATTCTGAATTGCCTGACCTGCGGCACCCTTAACAAGGTTATCGAGTGCGCCCATCATAACAATACGATTTGTACGCTCATCAAACTTAAAGCCGATGTCTATGAAGTTACTACCGGACACCCACTTCGTCTCGGGACAATTTCCGTACGGCAAAAGACGTACAAAATACTCATCCTCATAATACTTCTTGTAAGCCTCCTCAACCTGCTCCTTTGTAACGGAAGGAAGCAAGCTTGCATATGCGGTTACCAGGATGCCTCTTTGCATCGGTACAAGATGCGGTGTAAATGTAACATACACCGGCTTGCCTGCCGCAATACTCAACTGGTCTTCTATTTCAGGCGTGTGACGATGATTTGCAACGCCGTATGCCTTAATGTTCTCATTTACCTCACAGAACAGATTCGGAACCTTAGCTCCTCTTCCCGCTCCGGACGTTCCGGACTTTGCATCGATAATGATGCTGTTTGTATCAATCAAGCCTTCCTTAACAAGCGGATACAATGTCATAATCGAGCATGTAGTGTAGCAACCGGGATTCGCAAGAAGACGGCAATTCTTAATGTCCTCGCGGTTAATCTCACATAAGCCATAAACAGCCTCGTCCAAGTACTGAGGACTCTTGTGCGTAAGCTTGTACCAAGATTCATACGTGTCTACGTCTTTCAGACGATAGTCGGCACTCAAATCGATAATCTTAACCTGATCAAGCACTTCATCGTTCACAAGCGATGCGCAATAACCCTGCGGCGTAGCCGTAAAGATCACATCTGCAAGTGCAGCAAGCTCCTCCATGTTCTCGCCGGAGCATACATTTTCAACAAGCTTAAACATATTGCCGAATACACTACTGAACTTCTCATCGATATAGCTTCTGGAACCATACCACACAATCTCAACTTCCTTGTGCTGCAAAAGCAAACGAACGAGTTCTTGTCCCGCATATCCTGTCGAACCGAGAATACCAACCTTAATCATGTCGTCCTCCTTATATTATGCCTCATATATAATACGTCGTCGCGAATATATATTCATAATCCATTGTGATTTTTTATAATTATACAACCGAGAATCAAAAAATGCAATACCAAATACTATACTAAAATAATATCGTTTTCCTTTAGCTTTTTGTACAATTCATTCATCGGTAGTCCGATAATCGTATAATAATCGCCTTCAAAGCGCTCGATGTACTTTCCGAACTCCTCTTGTATTGCATATGCACCGGCCTTATCATAGCAAGTTCCGAGGTCAACATAAGACTCAATCTCCTCATCGGACATTGCCATAACAAACACCTTGCTCACCGTGTAAAAGGTCTCTATGCGTGTCTCGCTTCCTTCCTTAAAAACAAGCGTAACTCCCGTATATACTTCATGATGTCGACCCGACAGCAAGCGAATCATGCGTAACGCATCCTCTTTGTCGGACGGTTTTCCTAATATCTCACCTTCCACTGCCACAACGGTATCCGAGCCGATGATCAATTCGCACGCGTGAACACCCTGCATAGCATTTTTGTCGGCAGTAGCATTTGAGGAGGCGGAATTGCTCGTGTCGGAAAGCTTCTCTGCGACATCTACAGCCTTTCTGCGTGACAGCTCCATCACAAGCTCATCCGGCTTCGTAATCGACGACGTCTCATCCGCATCGCTCGTAATAACCTGAAATTTTATACCCAATTGTGAAAGAATATCCTTACGGCGCGGAGAAGCGCTCGCAAGATATACGATTGCATTTTGCTTCATCGATGTCTCCCTTAATATAATATAGTCTCAAAGCACAGGAGAACCCGCACCGATTCCTATCAAACTCCTTGTCCGAATTTGTTTCCCATAGATTATAGCGAATACGTTCTCGTTATGCAATCTGTTCATTCGCAAAATTCTTTGAAAAAGGTCTTGAATTTATGTACGATAGGGTGTATTTTTATATCTATGACATATGTAACGATTTGAAATTTACATTTTAGGAGGATTTCATCATGAGAGAAAAAGTTGTCCTTGCATATTCCGGCGGTTTGGACACTACCGCTATCATTCCTTGGTTGAAGGAAAACTACGATTACGATGTAATCTGCTGCTGTATCGACTGCGGTCAGGACAGCGAGCTGGACGGTCTTGAGGAAAGAGCTAAGTACTCCGGCGCCGAGAAATTATACATTTTGGATGTAAACGACGAGTTCGCTGACGAGTACATCATTCCTTGCGTTAAGGCAAATGCCGTATACGAGAACAAGTACCTCCTCGGTACCTCTATGGCACGTCCTTTGATCGCAAAGAAGCTCGTTGAGATTGCACGTAAGGAAGGAGCTACTGCTATTTGCCACGGTGCAACCGGTAAGGGTAACGATCAGGTTCGTTTCGAGCTTGGTATCAAGGCACTTGCTCCCGACCTTAAGATTATCGCTGCTTGGAGAAGTCCTTACTGGACTATGGATTCCCGTGAAGCAGAGATTGAGTACTGTGAAGCACACGGCATCAGCCTTCCGTTCTCTGCTGACAGCAGCTACTCTCGCGACCGTAACCTGTGGCACATCAGCCATGAGGGTCTTGAGCTCGAGGATCCGGCAAATGCACCGAATTACGACCATTTGCTCGTTCTCTCCGTAACTCCGGAGAAGGCTCCCGAGGAAGGTGAGGTTGTTAGCCTTACGTTCGAAGAGGGTGCACCTGTTGCAATCAACGGCGTTCGCAAGAAGGCTTCCGATATCATTCGCGACTTGAACGTACTCGGCGGAAAACACGGCATCGGTATCATCGATATCGTTGAGAACCGTGTCGTTGGTATGAAGTCTCGTGGTGTATATGAGACTCCCGGTGGTACGATCCTTATGGAGGCTCACACTCAGCTTGAAGAGTTGATTCTTGACCGTGCTACTCTCTCCTGCAAGAAGGAGATTGCAAACCGCTTTGCTAACGTAGTATACGAAGGAACTTGGTTTACACCTCTTCGCGAGGCACTTCAGGCATTCGTTGAGTCCACTCAGAAGTACGTAACCGGTGAAGTTCAGTTTAAGCTCTACAAGGGCAACATCATCAAGCAGGGAACTACCTCTCCGTACACCTTGTACAACGAGAGCATCGCTTCCTTCACTACCGGTGATTTGTATGACCACAGAGATGCAGAGGGCTTCATTAACCTCTTCGGTCTTTCTCTTAAGGTTCGTGCAATGAAGATGGCTGAGGTTGAGAAGAACAACTAATTCTTATCGAGACTAGCCTGCCGGTTAAAATGAACAAACAAAAGCCTGAGAAGTTCTAGCTTCTCAGGCTTTATTTTTTCCACATCACTTGTGCAGCAATGTCACTCGGCTGTAAGCCGAATATCACTTTCGCAGCAACATCACTCTGCAATATCATACTGAAAGAATTCATACTTCAAGCGGCTTCCTACTTGAATGTTATCCGGAAGCAATGCTCTTGCAACAAGCTTTACATCATCCAAGTCAATATCCGTACGCTTCAGATTCGCGTAATCTCCGTCAATGCTTATAACCTCGTAGTACCACACTTCCATCTCTTATCTCCTTACACATTCATTCTAAGCCGCATCATACCGCGCAGCATATCAATCAATCGTATCGTCTAGCTATTCGGTATCTACATTCTATGCGTCGCAATCGAGACAAAGTAATCTCCATGTCGTTCCGTAATAATATCAAACTCCTCCATCGGAAGCTCCTTCGGATTTCGAAAGATCCCTCCGCCAAGGCATTTTGCGACACTCTCTTTTCTTGTCCAAATGCAAATCAAGGCTTCGTCTCTTTCATCTTCCGGTACCCGAGCAAGTTCCGCCTTCTCATCCTCGTTCAAAATGCGGTCGGCAATCCTCGGATTTACCGATCGTATCTTCTCGATGTCGATACCAACCTCGCGACAATCGACAATGCAAGCAACCAGCTCTCCGGAGTGCGATATGCTGAAATGCCGTTCTCGGTCTTCCAAATAAGGCTTTCCGTAACAAAGGTATTCCAGTTGCAACGGTCCTTCCGAAACATAGCCATCCGCTTCCAGTGTCTCTCGAAGCAATGCACCGGCCGCACGAAGCTCTGCCTTTTTCGCATCAAGCCGACACGCCTCTATCTTTCGTCTTCTCAGTGGCTCTAACAGCTCTAACGGATAATCTGCATATTCCGACACCCGACGTATTCGCAAAGTACTCATGCCTCTCCAAGCGCCTCCTTGCGAATGCGTTCGAGTAATGTTGTATCGAATACTCCGTCACGAAGCATCTGCAGTTCCAGACGATACGGAGAGAACTCCCTTACCTTGCTTCCTTCTCGAGCAACATACGGCGTCTCCAGTATAATCGGCGTATTGGCAAACTCCTCACGATGCGCAATGCCACACAGTGTCTCAAAGCCGATCTCACCGAAACCGATGTTCGCATGACGGTCCTTCGCAGCACCCTGTGGATTCACACTATCATTTAGATGAATACAAGCTACCTGGTTTGCCGGAAAATATCGTTCCAGCTGTTCCATCACCGAATCAAAATCCTCGCGTACCGGATATCCCGCATCATTCATATGACAAGTATCCATGCAAATGCGAAGCTTATTGTTGTGAACAACTCCATCATAGATTCTCGCAAGCTCTTCAAAGCTACTTCCGAGCTCACTTCCCTTGCCGGCCATCGTCTCAAGCGCAATTCGTACCGGTTCTTCAGCCGATAACACTTCATTTAAGCCTTTGACTATCTGCGCGATTCCGGCGTCCACGCCTTCTCCGACATGAGAACCGGGGTGAAGCACGAGTGTGTTGCAGTGCATGGCCGCTGTTCTCTCGAGCTCGACCTTAAGAAAATCCACTGCCAACTTGTACGTATCCGCATTTGCCGAATTGCCGAGATTAATGATATACGGCGCGTGTACAACAAACTTTTCGATTCCATGCTCATGCATGAGCGCAAGACCTTCGTCGATACGAAGCTCGGAAATCGCTTTTCTTCTCGTATTCTGAGGGGCACCGGTGTACACCATGAACGTATCGGCTCCGTAGGAAATCGCTTCCCTTACCGAACCCAAAAACATTTCCTTGCCACTCATACCGACATGAGAACCTAATAACATGCATCCACCTCTTCTATACTTTTCGAAGCAAAAACGCCTCCATCGAAAGCTTCTCTCTCAACTTAACATTCTCAAGAAGCTCAAAATCGTCCGTCATATAACGCTTTACCAAGGCAGGATTATGCGAAACCATAAGTACGATTCCTCCCTGCTTCAAATGCGTTGACGCCTTCACAAAAAATTGTCGATAGACATCCGCCACGGGCTGATCATCAAAGCTTTTATCAAACGGCATATTCGTAACAATCTCGTCAAACAAAGATTCATGACGAAAATCAAAGAAATCTCTCTGGATAAAATGCGCCATCACACGAGTACGTCCCGCATTTGCCCTAGCCTTGTCGATTGCCTCACCGAAGGTGTCCGTTCCGAATGCAATCTTAACCTTGGAGTGCAAGCCACGCTCTAAGAGCATCGTTCCGGCTCCGCAAAACGGATCGAGAATCTGAGCATCCTCGGAAAAGTATTCGGAAAATGCATGCATACAGAACGCAGCATCAACCGGTTGAATGCTGGCCGCCACGCTTTCACTACGATAAGCAAAACGGCAATCCGTACGTGTGCACAGCTTCAACAGTAGTCGATATCCGCCGTCGCTCTTTTCAAGCAGACGAAATTCAATATGATAATTGCTCGGATTGTTGACGAGACGTCCGGCCGAGCATCTTAAAATCTCTCCGTTCAAGCGCTTCAAAAACAGCGACTTGGAGCGCTCGTCCATACTGCTTCTCAACTCAATTCGATAAGAAAACAAATCACTGCCGACGTGTCTATCCTTGAGGTATCTCCATACCGCATGAGAGGAAAGCTTAGCTGCAATTTCATAAGGGTCGGAAGAAACCGTCGCAAGGCCGGGAACGACAAATAACAGCTCACGATAAAGACGATTCGAATCGATGTCGGTAAGCTCTTCGCAATGCGTCAAGACACCGCCGCCGACAACGCGCTTCTTGTCCTGAGGCAAAGACTCGTACAGCTTCTGCGCATACAAGGGATTCGTAAGCAAAAGCACATCCGAAGTTACCAGATCTCCCTGATATTTTTGCTTCGTCACCACATCGATACCGATGCAATCAACCAAGGCCGACAACTCTTCATTCGTATGCTTACGCTTTGCCGGATCATCTTCCTTAAGCAGCTCCTCGCGACGTGCAGTCAGCTCTTCGATATATTCCGAAAGATCATAGCCTTTAAGTGCCTGAAGGTATGCGGGGCGAACAAACAACGTATCCTCGTTACGATACGCTGCCATCAGCTCGGAAACATAGCTCTCGTCCTTTAGCAAGGAAAGAACGCGTGCGGCATTTTTCCTCGTCTTTGCATCCTCGCAGGAAAGCTGTAAGGTTGCCAGCCTCCCCGCCTCTTGACATCTGCTGTCTTGCATGCTAAGGGAAGCACTTTTCAAATGCTCTGCCAATGCGGACAGGTTGCTACGAATCTCTTCTCCGCTCTTAATAGCTTGTAAAATGCGCTCCATGAATCCTCCGACACTTCTAACTCATTATGATTGATGAACCTCGAGCAAACAATAGCCCTGTCTGCTTCGAACCATGTCCATATACTGCTGGATTGTCTCAATTCGACGCTCCGTCAGCATGCCGCCGAGCAGTGGTGATTTGGAGTGAATATCCGATCCCGCGGTTACAGGGAAATCGTACTCCTTCGCGAACCACTGCGCATGCCGATTCATATATTCCGGCTGCGAGGAATTGATTGCCTCAACGCCGTCGATATATTTGGGATAGAGACTAATCCCCTCCAAATATCCGCGATCACGGAACGGATGGGCTTGAATCATCATGCCGCCGGCCGCACGAACCGCTTCGTACTCTTCTCTCGGAGACCAGTGCTTCAGCTCTGGATGCGCCTTAAGCCAGTCCTTGTCGACACCATATATGAGAAACTCGGCACCGTGAAAATTGTCCTCGATTCCAAACAACACGGTGAGGCCTATCTCATCGCCCTTTCGCTTGGCATGTTCATAGCCCTTGCAATACTCCTCGACAAAATCTTCCCACGGAAGCGATCTGTCCGGTCTTGTATTTCCTCTATAAAAATGATCCGTTACGATTATCGTATCATACCCTTCGGCTTTTCTAAGCACTGCATGCTCTTCACCGGTCGCACTTCCACAAAGACTCCCCTCCATAGTATGAAGGTGAGTCTCGATGCGGAAGGGATATTGTCCCTTGTTCATATTCATAGATGTGTGTTTACTCCATTTCATAGCCGACCATAAAGGCCTTCTTGTTGAGCTCAATCGTCTTAGGCGGAACGGTACGTTCAATCACTCTAAGCCAATCCTCACAGGAAAAATCCATATGCTTAGCTGCCAAGCCAAGTACAATCGTGTTAAATGCCTTTGCATTGCCAAGCTTCTTTGCTTCTGTCATTGCGTCAATCGGAAGAACCTTATAACGCTTTGAAAGCTTCTCAATGATGCCTTCCGGATATTCCGCCGCACCGATTACAACGGGCATCGGATCGATACGCTGATCATTGACAATGAGTACACCGCCTTTTTTCAGGAAGTGCGCATAGCGCAATGCCTCAAGTCTTTCAAATGCAATCAATACATCTGCCTGACCCTCTTCCACGATAGGCTCATTCACCTTCTCGCCGTAACGTACAAATGTAACTACGCTACCTCCACGCTGTGCCATTCCGTGCACCTCGGAAAGCTTTACATCATAACCTGCCTCAAGTGTAATACCGCCAAGGATACGGCTGGTAAGCAAGGTACCCTGACCGCCTACACCGACAATCATAATATTCTTTGTATCCATGTCTTACACCTCTACTTTCTCAAATGCACCGAACTTACAGATCTGTGCACACAAACCGCAGCCGTTACACATCGTATCGTTCACAACAATCTTGTTATCTGCGGTACGTGTAATGGCGGGACATCCCGGCTTCATACACATGCCACAGTTCTTGCATTTGTCTGCATTTACTGCGTACTGGACCGTAACACGCTTCTTATTGAGCAATGCGCAAGGTGCCTTTACGATGACTACGCTAAGCTCTTCTCTTGCAGTCTCAGCCTTGATTACGGCCTCGAGCTCATTCAGCTCGAACGGATTCACAACCGTAACATTCGCAATGCCCATAGCCTTACATACAGCTACCACATCAATGGAATTCACGATGTCACCCTTCAAGGTCTTACCGGTTCCGGCATGGTCCTGATGACCTGTCATACCGGTCGTAGAGTTATCAAGAATCAAAACAGTACCTGTGGACTGGTTATATACCATATTCATCAACGAATTGATACCGGTGTGCATAAAGGTCGAATCGCCGATTACCGCTACCCAATTGCGAACATAATCGGAGCCCTTAGCCTTCTCGATACCGTGAAGTGTGCTGATACTTGCACCCATACATACGGTCGTATCTACTACGCCGAGAGGTGCAACCGCACCGAGGGTATAACAGCCGATGTCGCCTGCAGCATGAATGCCGAGCTTCTTAAGCGCATGGAAGGTTGCGCGATGCGGACAACCGGGGCAAAGAATCGGAGGACGAACCGGAACCTGAGCAGCATCTTCAATATCCAGCTCCTCAAGAAGCACCGCCTTACGAATCATGTTCGTGCTGTACTCACCCTGTACCGTGAAGATATCCTTACCGACACAAGGGATTCCCATTGCGGCAACCTGCTCCTCGATAATCGGATCGAGCTCTTCTACGATGTAGAGCTTCTCAACCTTAGAAGCAAATTCGCGAATCAGCTTCTTCGGAATCGGATTTACAAGACCGAGCTTCAATACAGAAGCATTCGGAAGCGCTTCCTTCACATACTGATACGGAATACCGGATGTAATGACACCGATACCGGGGGAATTGTATTCAACGCGATTAACGGGGAACTCGCCGCCCTCGTCGGACATTCTGTTCTCGCGCTCTTCTACATACAAATGACGCACCTTTGCATTACCGGGCATCATAACGTTCTTGCGAACATTCGTCTCGTACGGCTTATCCTCAACCTCTTCACGCTCGCAAAGCTCTACAATACCCTGCGAATGGGACAGACGAGTCGTCGTACGAAGCATAACCGGAGTATCAAACTCTTCGCTCAACTGATAAGCAAACTTCACAAACTCCTTAGCTTCATTGCTATCCGACGGCTCAAGCACCGGAATCTTCGCAGCACGTGCAACCGCACGACTATCCTGCTCGTTCTGACTACTATAAAGACCGGGATCATCAGCGGCAACAATCACAAGACCGCCGTTCACACCTATGTAAGAAGCCGTATACAACGGATCGGAAGCCACATTCACACCAACATGCTTCATCGAAGCCATAGCACGTACGCCCGCCATGGATGCACCGATAGCCACTTCCATCGCTACCTTTTCATTCGGGGACCATTCTGCATAGATTTCATCATACTTTACAATATTCTCACTAATCTCCGTGCTTGGCGTTCCGGGATAAGCTGCACTGACTTTCACTCCCGCTTCCCATGCTCCACGCGCAATTGCTTCGTTGCCAAGCATAATTCTCTTCTCTGACATCATCGTGCCTCCTCATTTGAGATTATAACAAATCGATTATATCATTTCGCTCATGCAAATGCAAGGAAATCCAATCATCATTGACAAAAAAATCATAGATTGTTGTGTCCTCACATAGCAAACACATTTTGAAAATTTTACACTGAGTTTCAGAACGCATATCGCAAACAATATAACGAGAAAAGCATTGAAATCATACGGTACAAGGACTATAATTTTCCGTGTATTGCACTACTCCGCAAGCCCGGTGATTTCAACGCATTACCGAATATGACATATATGATTTTGAGAGGTATCGAACATTATGATTATCGATTTTCATACACACACTTTTCCGCCGAAACTGGCAGAGACCGCAATTCCGATGATGTCCGAAGTCAGCGGCATCACGCCCGCACTTAACGGAACCGCTGCCGATTTGCTCGTCTCGATGAAGGAGCAAAGCATCGACTATTCCGTACTGATGCCCGTTGCGACGAAGACCACGCAGGTTCCGAAGCTCAACACCGTTGCCCTTTTGGCAAATGGCGTAGACAACCTCTACACCTTCGGCGCTATGCATCCACATTATGAAGACATCCGCGGTGAGCTTAAGCGCCTCGCGGATGGTGGTATCAAAGGTATTAAGTTGCATTTTGATTACGTTAAAATCTTTGTCGATGCCGAAGAAAGCGTTTCGGTCATCAACGAAGCATTTGACTGCGGCTTGGCCGTATTGATTCACGCGGGCTTCGACCCGATTTCTCCGGATGTGTCCTACTCTCACGTCGAGCGCATCGCGCGCATATTGCCGAAGCTGACAAAGGGCACCTTCATTCTCGCTCATTACGGCGGACTGAAACAGCTAGACTACGTAAGTCGCCTTCTGGTCGGCAAGGATGTCTATCTCGACTGCAGCGTATCTCACGAATACGCACCGTTAGAGCAATGTAAGGATATCCTCCTGCGCCACGATCCGGACAAACTCCTCTACGGCTCCGACTCTCCGTGGTTCGCACAGCGCTCGACTTACGAAACGCTGCTTAAGATGGAGCTACCGGAAAGCTTGATGAACAAGATTTGTTATGAAAATGCGGCTCGCATTCTCGGGTTCGATGCCTTATAACAAAAAATACACCGAAAAGAAATGCAGGATGCTTCCGCCGAGCACGAAGAAATGCCATACGGAATGGAAATAACGCTTCTTTGCGCCGATTACGTACAGTACCGCACCGATGGTATATACAACACCGCCGAGAAGCAGCATCGTAACGCATTCCTTGCTTACGGCACTGCGCAGCTGAGGGAAGGTTACGATAACCGCCCAGCCCATTAAGATGTACAATACAAGTGCAAGCTTTTCAAATCGATCCAAGTGAATGGCATCAAATACAATTCCGACAATCGCAAGAGCCCAGATGACACCGAACAGCACCCAGCCCACTGCTCCACGCAAAGGAACGAGCGTAAACGGCGTATAGGTTCCCGCAATCAACAGGTAAATGCTACAATGGTCAAGCACTCGGAACACCTTCTTGGCACGGTTCTTCGCAAGTGAATGATACAGCGTCGAGGACATATACAGCAGAATCAGCATCGAACCGTATATGCATACACTCACAACAGACCACGGGCCACTGCTCGCAGCCTTTACAATACAGATTACCATGGCAGCTATAGACAAGCCTGCTCCGACGCCATGGCTGATTGCGCTTACCAATTCCTCGCTGAGTCGATAGTCGGGAATTGAAATTCTCGGTTTTCTGTTTTGTTTTGAAGCAACTATGTTCTCACTCATAATCGTTCTCCCATCCTTTACAACATACATTACACATAAATCCACATCGCCAGTATTGAATTCACACGTTACTTAGTGTATAATAATTGCGTTGAAAATGCAAGTACATAGATGACATGAGTGCAGATGAATTACTATAACTTGATACACAGAAAGGATACCAACCAATGAAACTTTGGGGCGGACGTTTTACAAAAGAGACAAATCAGCTGGTGCATAATTTCAATGCTTCTATCAGCTTTGATCAGAAATTTTACCACCAAGATATTCGCGGTAGCATTGCTCACGTAACGATGCTTGCAAAGCAGGGAATTCTCACGGACGCAGAGCGCGATGCGATTATTGCGGGGCTCAAGGGCATAGAAGCCGATATTGAAAGCGGCGCTTTGATCATCGACAATTCCCAGGAGGATATCCATAGCTTTGTAGAGGCGAATCTCATTGCGAGAATCGGCGATGTCGGAAAGAAGCTCCACACCGGAAGAAGCCGCAACGACCAGGTTGCCTTGGATATGAAGCTCTACACCAGAGATGAGATTACGGAGCTCAAGGAGCTTTTGGTTCGTCTTATGAAGACGGTACACTCTCTCATGGGGGAGCATATTGATACGATTATGCCCGGCTTTACGCATTTGCAGAAGGCGCAGCCGGTTACTTTGGCTCACCACCTCGGAGCCTACATGGAGATGTTTAAGCGTGACTACTTGCGTCTTTGCGACATTTACAAGCGCATGAACACTTGCCCTCTCGGTGCGGGTGCTTTGGCAGGCACGACGTATCCTTTGGACAGAGAATACAGCGCAGAGCTTCTCGCATTTGACGGCCCGACGCTGAACAGCATGGATTCCGTATCCGACAGAGATTACATCATTGAGCTTTTGTCCGCATTGTCCACGATTATGATGCACCTTAGCCGCTTCTCCGAGGAATTCATCATTTGGAATTCCAACGAATATCGTTTCATCGAGTTGGACGATGCCTTTTCCACCGGCTCTTCGATTATGCCGCAGAAGAAAAATCCGGACATCGCAGAGCTTATCCGCGGTAAGACCGGTCGCGTATACGGTGCTCTTACCTCCATCCTCACTACTATGAAGGGCATTCCGCTTGCGTACAACAAGGATATGCAGGAGGACAAGGAGCTCACCTTTGACGCAATCGATACGGTAAAGGGTTGTATCACTCTCTTCCACGATATGCTCGCTACGACGACTTTCCTGAAGGACAATATGCGTGTAAGTGCATCCGGCGGCTTTACGAACGCTACCGACGCTGCCGATTACCTTGTAAACAACGGCGTTCCTTTCCGTGATGCTCACGGAATCATCGGTCAGCTTGTGCTCCTGTGCATCGAAAAGGGCTGCAGCTTGGACGAACTCACGTTGGAGGAATACCAGAGCATCAGTCCTGTATTCCAGGCAGATATCTACGAAGCCATTTCGCTCACGACCTGCGTTGAGAAGCGCAACACCATCGGCGCTCCCGGTACCGAGGCAATGCGTTACACGTTGCAGAAAAACAGCGCTTTTCTGGAGTCCTTGGAGTAGTCATTATGATTTTTGCGAACCTTTTTGAGGAGAGCCTTCGGTTTCAAACGAACGACAAAGTATTCTCTCCTTCTTCCGTTGACCGCGGAACGTTGGCCATGTTGTCCACGATAAGCCCAACCTCACAGGACAAGATCCTCGACTTAGGCTGCGGCTATGGCATCGTAGGCATTTCTCTGGCGCGAGCATTTGCACCGGAGCGTGTCATTCT
Organism: Lachnospiraceae bacterium; assembly: GCA_045645665.1. Taxonomy (GTDB): domain Bacteria; phylum Bacillota; class Clostridia; order Lachnospirales; family Lachnospiraceae; genus ISDg. Next base: position 29,601 of record JAZRJF010000090.1, read on the forward strand.
TTGCGATATCTCAGAAGACGCCATTGCCCTTGCGAAGGAAAATGCTCTGCTCAACGAATTACCGGAGCTGGACATTCGTATCAGCAACGGCTTTGAGAACATTCCGGAATCGGATTTTACGCTAATACTCAGCAACCCGCCCTATCATACCGACTTTTCCGTTGCGAAGCATTTTATCGAGACGAGCTACAAGCGATTGGCCATCGGCGGTCGCCTGGTAATGGTGACGAAACGATTGGACTGGTACAAAAACAAGCTGACAACCGTATTCGGCGGAGTTCGTGTACAAGAAATCGACGGCTACTATGTATTCACCGCAGAGAAACGTCAGCGCACAAAAAAGCAGGCCCCGAAGTCGGAGCCTACGCTTTCTAAAAAGCTTATGAGACGTTATCACAAGAACCGATAAGCTTGTACATACGACAATATCACTACAACAAACAAGGTCGCTTATCCAACCGGATAGGCGACCTTTTATAATATCCATGCTTATATAATACGCATTAATGACATATGCAACGATTCCTACCTACACAAACAAGCAGGCATCTCCGAAGCTGAAGAAACGATACCGCTCTTTTACTGCTTCCTCGTATGCATGCATTACTTGCTCCTTGCCCGCAAATGCCGACACGAGCATAATCAGCGTTGACTCCGGCAAGTGAAAATTCGTAATCAAACCATCCATACAACGGAATTGATATCCCGGGTAGATGAAGATCTCCGTATCTCCGGTGCACGCCTTCACATGGCCGTTCTCATCCGCCACAGACTCCACAGTACGACAGCTTGTAGTACCGACACAGATGACGCGATGGCCCTCGTCCTTTGCCGTATTAATCAATTTCGCATCCTCTTCGCGAATTTGATAATGCTCATTATGCATGACGTGATCCAGTACATTTTCCTCCTTTACGGGGCGAAACGTACCGAGTCCGACGTGCAATGTCACGTGAGCGATGCGAACTCCCTTTGCTTCAATCTCACGAAGCAAATCCGGCGTAAAATGCAACCCTGCCGTCGGTGCTGCCGCAGAGCCTTCGTGCTTTGCATATACGGTCTGATAACGATTCTTGTCCTGTAGCTCATGCGTAATATACGGCGGCAACGGCATCTGTCCGAGCTCGTCCAATATCTCCTCGAAGATTCCCTCAAAGGAGAACGACACAATTCGGTTACCGTCGGGAAGAATATCGTCAATATGCGCAATCATCTTGCCATCGCCGAAGGAGATGCGGTCTCCGATTCTAGCTCGTTTTCCCGGCTTAACAAGCGTCTCCCATGTACCGTCACCGAGGCGCTTTAACAAAAGCACTTCGATTCTTGCACCCTTCGTATCCGGCTCCTGAAAGCCGCGATCCGTACGATGCAGACGTTCTCCGTACAATCTTGCCGGAATGACCTTCGTGTCATTGATTACAAGACAATCTCCGGGCTCCAGGTACGACACCACGTCCGAGAACACCTTATGCTCTACGTCTCCCGTCTCCCTGCTCATGACTAGCAACCGAGAGGAGGAACGATCGAGAAGCGGATCCTGAGCAATCAGCTCCTTGGGCAAATCATAATAAAAATCACTGGTTTTAAGCATCCCTATCTCCGTTTCGAAAACGTTACTACTTCACTCCGTACTGCTCATAATAAGCGTCAATGGAAGCCTTCATAGCATCGTCAATCAGCACCTTGCCGTTGATCTCGCGACCGTACAGATACTCTACAACCTCTTCCATGCTTACAATGGCATTGGTCTCGAAGCCATACAACTCCTTAATCTCATCCAAAGCACCCTTCGTGCCCTTACCACGCTCGCAACGATTGAGAGACACCATCAAGCCGATGATCTCGACATTGCCCTGTGCTCTAACAATCGGAATAGTCTCTTCCATGGACTTGCCGGAGGTCGTTACATCCTCGATAACAACAACTCGGTCGCCGTCCTTAATCTTGCTACCGAGCAAAATGCCTACATCGCCGTGGTCCTTCTCCTCCTTACGGTTGGAGCAATAGCGAATCTCCTTGCCATACAGCTTGGAAAATGCGATAACCGTTGCTACGGAAAGCGGAATACCCTTGTATGCCGGTCCGAACAAAACATCAAAATCAGCGCCGTACTTATCGTAAATCGCCTTTGCATAATACTCGCCGAGCTGCATCAGCTGAGAGCCCGTAATATAGGCACCCGCATTCATAAAGAACGGGGACTTTCTGCCACTCTTCAAGGTGAAATCGCCGAACTTCAAGACGTTACAATCCACCATAAACTCAATAAATTCCTGCTTGTACTGTTCCATATGTGCACCTCGTGTAATTTATTTTACGCAACCGATTAGGTCCGTAAGATTCTCAACCTTGTGTGACTGCATAAAGGCCTTAATGCCCTCTACAATCTCTACCGTGACGAACGGATTGTGGAAATTCGCCGTTCCGACACTCACAGCTGTAGCACCCGCCATCAAGAACTCGAGAGCATCCTCAGCCGTAGCGATTCCGCCCATGCCGATGATCGGGATAGACACCGCATTTGCCACCTGATATACCATGCGAACCGCAACAGGCTTAATTGCGGGACCGGACAAACCGCCGGTCTTATTCGCCAAGGCAAATGTACGACGATTCACGTCAATCTTCATACCTGTCAACGTATTGATCAGAGATACACCGTCTGCGCCACCGGCCTCTGCAGCCTTTGCCGTAGCGGTAATATCGGTTACGTTCGGACTGAGCTTCATAAAGATCGGCTGCTTCGCCACCTTCTTCAGCTCCTTCGTCACCTTTTCCACCATAACCGGATCTTGTCCGAATGCAATACCGCCCGCCTTTACATTCGGACAGGAAATGTTGATCTCCAAAAGGTCAACATCCGTCTCCGCAAGACGCTCTACGGCGCGAACGTATTCCTCCGTCGTCTTACCGCATACATTAACAATGATGCGCGTGTCATACTGCTTCAAGAACGGAATGTCACGCTCGATAAACACGTCAAGGCCCGGATTTTGAAGTCCGATGGCATTGAGCATGCCGCTTGCGGTCTCTGCGATTCTCGGTGTCGGATTGCCTTCCCACGGTGTAATGGCAACTCCCTTCGTTACAACACCGCCAAGACGGGAAAGATCAATAAATCCGCCGTATTCCATACCGGATCCGAAGGTTCCCGAGGCAGTCAGCACGGGGTTCTTAAAGGTAATCCCGGCCATGCATACTTCTGTATTTAACATTGCATTCCTCATTTCCGCGTGAATCACGCTGTAATTCTATCTGTAATCAAGTTCTAAGTCAAATCCTCTGCATCAAACTACAGGTCCAAATCCTCTGCATCAAATACGGGACCCTCCATACAAATGCGCTTATTGTTCACATGAGTATGAGAATCTACCGACTTGCTCTTGCAAACGCAACCGAGGCATGCACCGATACCGCAGGCCATTCGTTCCTCTAAAGAAAGAAATGTGCGAAGTCCATGTTCTCTACCGTAAGCGGCAAGACCCTTTAACATTGGCATAGGGCCGCAAGCGGCAATCTGGTCACCGGTCAGTCCATTTGCCGTAATGGCATCCAACACCGTTCCCTTTGTGCCGACACTTCCGTCATCCGAAGCGATGTATACCTTAGAAACCGCCTCAAACTCGGAGAGCAAGAACGTATCATTGCTTCGATAACCAAGCACAGTCGTAACCGTTCTGCCCTGCTGAGCAAGTTGCTTTGCAAGATACAGCATCGGAGGAATTCCGATACCACCGCCAACTAAGATGCAATTCTGTCCGTCAAGATCGCGGTAGCCATTACCAAGCGGCCCCATTAAGGTTATGCTGTCAAGTACCTTCTTAGACGCCAACTCTTTCGTGCCTTCTCCGACTACCCGGAACACAAGACGCAGATTTCGGCCATCGTCATCGACGTCGCAAATGCTAATCGGACGGGGAAGCAATCTTGCGCTGTCCTCACAATAAAATGCCACGAATTGTCCGGGTATCGCTTTGTGTGCAATCTCCGGAATCGCAATCCAGAGATCTATGATACCTTCCGCAATTTCATTCTTTTCAATAATGATACCATTCGTATATTCCTTGTCCATGACGGCGTTCACTCCATTCGTATCGTACCCTTACTCTGACGGGACTCGTACAGTCCTTCAGGGCATTTTGATATAGTATACTCGATAAATGCTTGATTGACAATTCTTTTTTCTCAATCGCGGTCAAATTCCATCCACTCGTCATTGTCTCTCGGCATCGGTCGATTCACCGGCGGTCTCATAGGCGGACGGTTGCCTCCATCGCAGTTACAAACAACCGGAATGCAAAGCTTCGAGCCGACCATGATGTTGTAGATATCAATGCCGGGGTTCGCCTGCAAAAGCAACCATACCGGTACGCCGAATTGCTTTCCGATCGCATATAGCGTATCTCCCGCTTTCACTGTATAAACCATACCATTGCACATGCTAAATCCGTTCATACTCGATTCCTTTCGTAGTATAAGCCTTTCTATTAGCATTGTATGAAGCATGACTCATTTGGTGCAAAATACAGGCTGCCATCTATTCCAAACATAGAAAAACCATTGCCACAGCACAGCCATAGCAATGGTTTGTTGATCTCTTATTCGAAATGTGTCAAGCAACGACATCCGTCAAGTAAACGTACGATATCAGCCCAATATCGAGTACAGCAGAATGACTAACGGAAGGGTTAAAATGCTACACAACGTACTCAGCGTGAACAGCGAGGAGGCTGTATCGACATCTCTGCCGTTAAGATTAGCAAACAGCATTGTATTCGTTGCCGTCGGGCACGAAGCCACGATAAGAATCGCCAACTTAATCTCATCGGAGCCCGGCAGATAGCGAAATGCAAGGATAATCAACACCGGAATCACTAAGAGCTTCAAAAACAAAATCAAATAGTTTTTGATTCGAATCACGGCCTTCAACAAATTCACACGTGCCATGCACATACCGGATACAAGCATAGCAAGCGGCGTATTCATGCTTGCCAAATAATCCAGTGCCGAGCCAACCTGCTTCGGAAGTCGAATTTGAAGAAAATACATCGCGATTCCGAAGATGATGCAGAGCACAGTCGGATTTAGAATCGTCTTAAGCAATTCCTTCGGCTGAAGCTTTGTACCGGCAGCCTTGCGCATAAGCGCCAAACCAAATGTCCAGCACATGAACTGAAACACCATCATATACGTGTTGCTATAAAAGATTCCGGACACTCCGAGAATCGCCGTAACAAGCGGGATTCCCATAAAGCCGGTATTCGAAAAGCATACCGCAAACTGCTCCACATCCCACGACTCGGGATTTTTCTTGATTCGTACCAAATAAGACACGGCAATTCCGATTGCCATGGCAATTGCCGATAGGCCAAATGCCAGCAAAAGCTTCATTGCGCCTTCCTTAGTATAATCCACCTGATACGTCTGTATGAGCACAGCCGGTGTAACGATATAGAACAAAATCTTCGTCATCTGATCGGTTGTCTGCCCCGATACCATATGAATGCGGTAAAGCACATAGCCTACCGCAATCATAAGAAACATAATTGTCACCTGGTTCGCCAGGAGCATTGCATTGTCCATAAATCTCGCCTACCTACAATATTCTATACGCCGTAATCCACGAAACACAATGAATACGCCGCAATCTATACGCCATCAAACTCGAGCATGCCATAGTACCAGCCGGTGATACCATCCTTCTTTACGAGATATCCTCTGCTTGTGTCCTCCACAACCGAAACCACATCCTCATAGGTAACCTTCAACTGATAGTCCGTAACATCCTCTGTTCGCCAAATGCCATCTCGCTCGGACAAAAAGCTCTTCGGAATCCAAAAGTTACTGTTGCTGGATTCGTGTCTGCAATATACAAAATCTCCGGAATAACGAAGTGGCTTCACCTGATTGTCCGGCCAACAGATCGTATTGCGGAACTCACCTGCAAACTGGCTGTTCAATACTCTTCCCTTCGGCAAGCCGTCCTCATATTCCGTTTTAAAGTCGAAAGAATTGCTGTTCGGAATAATCAATGCATTTAGCTGACCATCCCTCTTTCTCGAAATACCTCCGTTGATGGAGATTATTTTTCTGTTTCGGTTAATAATCGGATTGGCATCTCTCTTTTGCGAATCGTATAAAAGTACCGGCCAATGTCCTACCACAACGTATTTTTCGAAGGAAAAGCCCTTGTTCAAAAATGCATCGCCGCGAATTACCTCTGCCGGGGACAGTTCCTCCAACGCGCCGGGCAAAATCTGAGCGTGCGCAAATATGAAATTCGGGAGCTCCATCAGATGCGGGAGATTCATCAAAAACTCCAGCTCCTGCTGATAAATCACTCGAAGCGACTGCTTTACGAGCAGCATGTTGGTATTCAGTCGCAACGGAATTCCTGCCTCACGGCACATGTCTGCGACAAGAGAATGCTTCGTATTCATAGCATAGCGCAGCAGCTCTTGATTGCGGTCATTGCGCATGATTTCACGACATATCGGGTCCACATCACCCATTAATGTATACACCGGATTCGTCTTACTAAGCTCGATTACATAGCGAAGTGTCCTAAGGCTCTCCGGCCCGCGCTCCACAAGGTTACCGAGAAGCACTAATATGTCATTTCTCGTGTAACGGAGCTTTTGCAGGAGGCTGTGAAACACCTCGTAGTTCCCATGTATATCGCTTATGACAAGGATACGGCGAAATTCGTCCACCTTCGGACGTATAATCCTAATTCCCATATCTTCTGCCTTTGCCAAATTGATTATTTGATTCTCTTTGCTACAACAATCAGACGTCCATTTTCGGTATACTTATTACAAGTGGAAAGCGTAATCAATTCATCTCCCCATTTTGCGTCCACACCGGTATTGTACTCTGACATCTTCTTAACTTCGCTTACATAGGTCTTAAACTCATCCTTAGTAAGCTCACCGCCGTACTTGTAGTACTTAAAGCATTCGTCGGTCTTATAAAAAATCTTCGTCTTACACACGGCCATGATTTCGTAAATACCCTCACTCACCGCGGTATTAAAATAGATATACTTATTCTCTTTGTAGTAGCTCTTGCTAAGATACTTGTCAAGCGATCCAAATGCCATGTCATCGGCCATATTATGCGCATAAATGATATAGTTTTGGCTCTTTCCGATCTTCGTCGCCGCATCCAAGAACGGCGTTCCTCTTGTCTCCTTCTCTCCGCTGAAGTTCTTATACAAATACTTGTCGTAATCGTCCGGCGTAAACATAACCGGAAGAGAAATCGGACTATTGGGAATCTCGATGTAACCGATACAATCCGGATTCATCTGGGAAAGATACTGGTACTTGGACAGCCACACATCACCAACCTCTTTGTCGAACTTGGTAGTGCTCTCCATAATCACATAATCGCCCTCATCCGGAAAGATTAAGATATCACCGTTATCCTGCGTAAGAGGAGATTCTTCCATGATGTCTCCGGCAATACCTCCCTGCATACCATCCAGGAGCTGATTCATATCCTGCTGATACTGGAAGCTCTTAATGTAATACCAACTGATCTCAAGAAGGCAAATAAAGAATACCGCACTGGAGACCATCGTAATTGCATTTAAAATCGAGCTGGACACACGATGCTTACGAAGCTTCTTCAAAGCCTCGTCCTCCGACTCAATCAATTGCTTTTGAAATTCTGCCTCACGTCTGAGCTTTTCGTCCAGAAGCTCTTGCTCTTTCTGTTCCTTTTGTAATCTCTTCTTCTCGCGAAATGAAATTACAACTGCGCCGGACTGCACTTCCTCTTCTTGTGATTGCTCTTCCTGTGGCTGCACTTCCTGTGGCTGCTCTTCTGCCACATCAACAGGCTCTTCCTCGACGCAATCATTATCGATTTGCGACACTTCAACAACACCGTCCGATTCTTCGTCCGTTTGATATTCAAATGCCTGCTCCTCGATATCCTCTGCCTCATACATCAGCTCCGGAGCAAATTCCTGCGAACACTCCATCGCTTCTACCACAAGCTCGGACATTACCGCTTCTACAAGCTCATCCTGCACGGCTTCTAAGGACTCGTCAAATACCGCTTCCCCCGTTACCTCTGCGACACATTCCGACTCTGCGATATATTCAGGCTCTGCAACATATTCAGTCTCTGCAACCTTCTCCACATTTTCATAGACCTCAGACTCTTCCAACTCTGCATAGGCCTCTTCACATATGGAAAATGCCATAGTGTTCTCGGACAGCTCGGAAATCTTAGCGATTACCTCAGCCAGCTCATCATCGGGAAGTACCGTCTCTTCCGTTCCGGTGCTTTCGTATGTCACGGAAACGGTTCCGTTGTCTTCAATGCTGGAATACGTAATCTCGGAAGCAACGGGAGCGTCCTCCGAAACCATCTCGGACAGCTCATCCTCAACGGCTTCCTCAAGCTCGTCCGAAACCATCTCCGTATTCTCTTCCAACGCCTTATTCGGATCCTCAAGCGGAACCATATTCGGATCCAATCCCAAATCGTCCGGGTCTGTTTCGGACGCAACAATAATAGCCATCTGCTCAGGCTCGAGTATGCTACCGCCGGAGGAAATGAAAAATTCATCCCTAACAGCATCGCCACCCACAGTCGAAGCCCATGACTTAGTGAAATCAATCTCTTCAAATTGTGCCACTTGCAAATCTATCTTATCCTTCATAATCCCTCACCGATCACAAAATATACGATTCCTTTTATCTGCATTGTCGATATGCTATGCAACACGACAAATTACACTGCATTATAACTTACCACATTATATTGTATCACATGGAGGCCGGAATATCTACTTCCAAATGCAAAATTCCTTGTTTATTCACGAATTTTTGTGTAGTATTTTGATTTTAAGTATGCTACAATACATTCGATATATTCTTATCAGATGAAAGGAGTATTACTCGTATGATTTATTCTCATGAAGTAGAAAAAATGTGTACTGTAGCTCAGGGTGTGCGTCATGGCGCCGCTCCTATCCCGGAAGAAGCAAAATGGGTTAAGGCTACACAGGTAAGTGACATCTCCGGTCTTACTCACGGTATTGGCTGGTGTGCTCCTCAGCAGGGTGCCTGCAAATTGACCCTGAACATTAAGGAAGGTATTATTCAGGAAGCTCTCGTTGAGACTATCGGTTGCTCCGGTATGACTCACTCTGCTGCTATGGCATCCGAGATTCTTCCCGGAAGAACGGTTCTTGAGGCATTGAACACAGACCTCGTTTGTGACGCTATCAACACCGCTATGAGAGAGCTCTTCCTTCAGATCGTATACGGTCGTTCTCAGAGTGCATTTTCCGAAGACGGTCTTCCGATCGGTGCAGGTCTTGAGGACCTTGGTAAGGGTCTCCGCAGCCAGGTAGGTACGATGTACGGTACTCTCAAGAAGGGTCCTCGTTACCTTGAGATGGCTGAGGGTTACGTTACCGGTATCGCTCTTGATGCCGACAACGAAATTATCGGTTACAAGTTCGTATCTCTCGGCAAGATGTCCGACTTCATTAAGAAGGGCGACGATCCGAACACCGCTTACGAGAAGGCTTGCGGTCAGTATGGTCGTGTTGCTGATGCTGTGAAGATCATCGATCCCAGAACTGACGAAGAGATTAAGTAATAGGAGGAAACGACAATGGCATTATTTGAATCATATGAAAGAAGAATTGACAAGATCAATTCCGTATTGAACAGCTATGGCATCTCCTCCATCGAAGAGGCAGAAAAGATTACGAAGGACGCAGGCCTTAACGTATATGATCAGGTTAAGAAGATTCAGCCGATCTGTTTCGAGAACGCTTGCTGGGCTTACATCGTAGGTGCTGCTATCGCTATTAAGAAGAACTGCAGAATGGCTGCTGACGCTGCTGCTGCAATCGGTGAAGGTCTTCAGGCTTTCTGTATCCCGGGTTCCGTTGCTGATCAGCGTAAGGTTGGTCTCGGACATGGTAACCTCGGTAAGATGCTCCTTGAGGAAGAGACCGAGTGTTTCGCATTCCTTGCAGGTCACGAGTCCTTCGCTGCTGCTGAAGGTGCTATCGGTATCGCTGAGAAGGCAAACAAGGTACGTAAGAAGCCCCTTCGCGTTATTTTGAACGGTCTTGGTAAGGACGCAGCTCAGATCATTTCCCGTATCAACGGCTTTACGTTCGTTGAGACCGAGATGGACTATGCTACCGGCGAGGTTAAGGAAGTATTCCGTAAGTCTTACTCCGAAGGTCTTCGTTCCAAGGTTAACTGCTACGGTGCTAACGACGTAACCGAGGGTGTTGCTATCATGTGGAAGGAGAACGTTGATATCTCCATCACCGGTAACTCCACCAACCCGACTCGTTTCCAGCATCCCGTTGCAGGTACCTACAAGAAGGAGCGTATGGAGGCTGGTAAGAAGTACTTCTCCGTTGCTTCCGGTGGTGGTACGGGTCGTACCCTTCATCCCGATAACATGGCAGCAGGTCCTGCTTCCTACGGTATGACCGATACGATGGGTCGTATGCATAGCGATGCTCAGTTCGCAGGTTCCTCTTCCGTTCCGGCTCACGTTGAGATGATGGGTCTTATCGGTGCAGGTAACAACCCGATGGTTGGTATGACTGTTGCTGTTGCAGTTGCTATTCAGGAAGCTGCAGAGGCTGGCAAGTTCTAATTCAAGCATTTAGACATTTAAGAGAAGGATGGCTTCGGTCATCCTTCTTTTTTTGATTTATTGACAGGTTTACGTGCAATCGGTATAATCGATAAAAAGCAGCGAGGTGAAAAGATGAACGACTATGCCGTAATCCTTTATTTTGACGAGGAATCTCATAAGAAAATGCAGCACATAATGGACCGCATCGCCGAAGAAACCGGCTGTGATTACATGAACCGAGAAAAGATTCCGCCGCATATCACGATTTCAGCCCTTATAAGTGACAACGAAGCCGCTCTGCTTTCCGAAATGGAGCATGTTGCGGACGAGCTTAGAAGTGATAACGTCGCATTTGCTTCCATCGGTGTATTCAATCCGCTTGTTATCTTCCTTGCTCCCGTTGTGACGGATTATTTGATCAATGCGTGCAGGATTGCCAACGAGCATCTCCTCCCCTATGCCGAGGTCGGCAACCGAGGAAGATATCTACCGGGCAGCTGGGTTCCCCATGCGGGACTTGCCGTAAAGCTGACTCCCGAGGCTTTGGACAGAGCATTTGACATTGTGCGTGAGGAATTCAGCCCATTTGTCGCTAAGATTGAGAAGGTCGGTCTGTTCCGCTGTGAGCCGTATAACGAGCTGAAGGTTTGGACGTTGAAGGACTGATATGCATTTGTACTCAAAAAGTCAAGAAAATGCCCCATTGACTTGATATATTAGAATCAAGAAGCGCTTCTATATCAATCATTAACCAATCAAATGAAGTTTCACACACACCACACAGATGAAGCTTACATTTGAACCAATTCAACAGAAAGGAGGCCGAGTCTTGAACAAGCTCGAGATTCTTGCAACCGCACTGGACTACATCGAAAGCAATCTGCAGGAAGACATCCGTACTTCCGACGTGGCAGATGCCTGCTTTTGCTCAAAATCCGCGTTGGAAAAGATCTTCCGCAACGTAAGCAACATCGGCATACGAGAATATCTCATCAAACGCCGCATGATGCTTGCCGCTAAGCTGTTGATTCACGACAACGAGTTCAGCCTACTGGACATCTCTCTCGCTGTCGGCTACAGCACGAACGAATCCTTTACTCGCGCATTTCGCAGTGTATGGTTTTGCAATCCGTCCGAGTTTCGCTCCAATCATCAATACATGGAGCTGTTCCCGAGACTACAGCCGCCTATAACCGAAGGAGGCAATCTTATGAGTACACGTAGAAACATTGACATCAGCGAATTGTATGACCTTTTCGTTCAGAGAAAGAACTGCTATTTTGTATGCTGCGACATCAAGCATCTGGTACCGATCAACGAAATTTCCGTTGTTGCGGGTGACATGGCTATCGTAGAGTCTATGAGACGTATGCAGAACGAAGCCGGCGAGGACGACATCGTATTCCGCATCGGCGGCGACGAGTTCGTAATGCTAACCGCAAGTGAGGATGAGGCTTATGCAAATGCGGTTTGTGAGCGCATCGCAAGCCACAACAACGAGCCAATCGTATTCGAGAATCAGGAAATCCCGCTCTGCTTGTACGCTGTTCCGCTCAAGTTTGAAGCGAAGAACGTTCGTTATCACGATCTGTACGCACAGATTAATGAAGCACTTAACAATTGCAAATAATAAAAACAGCACAGTCGGAATCCATCGCCCTCCTACCAAGTGAGCCCGGAAAACTGACTGTGCATTTTTATGTCTGTTATTCTATTGTGCAAATGCGATTACTGCTTCTCAACAACCTCGCCTTGCTTCTTGTAGATGCTGCCTGCCGGAACAACACCACGAACACTGCTCAGCGGATAGATGTTGCTATTCGCTCCTACTACGGTTCCGGGATTCAAAATCGAACCACAGCCAACCTCTACGAGGTCGCCTACCATGGCACCGAACTTCTTCAGGCCGGTTTCAATGCGATTCTCACCGCATTTTACAACTACGAGCGTCTTGTCGGACTTGACGTTAGACGTAATCGAGCCTGCACCCATATGTGCGCGATAGCCCAAAATGGAATCGCCCACATAGTTATAATGCGGAACCTGAACCTTGTCGAACAGAATTACATTCTTGAGCTCGGTAGAATTGCCTACCACCGCGCCGTCACCAATCAACGCATTGCCGCGGATAAATGCGCAATGACGAATCTCCGCACCATGACCGATGATGCAAGGACCGTTAATGTACGCCGTAGGCGCCACCTTCGCATCCTTAGCAATCCATACATTTTCCGCGGGATAATCGTACTCCTCCAAATCAAGAGTCGCACCTACCGCAAGAATCATGTCGTGGATTCCGGGCAAAGCCTCCCACGGATATGTGCAGTTCAGCAACAGGTTCTTCGCCAATGTCTTATCCAAATCGCTGTACAGCGAACTCACCAAAGCTTCTTTCATAACGTTACCTCTTTCCCACAACGAAATTGTCTATGCCCGAATACATACGAATGTATCCTCTGTATCTTCCAAAGCATATTCTCCACTTGGACGTTATATGTTTGTATATTCCTTTAGCGAAGCTCGGTCTGTCCACCCATATAAGGACGAAGTGCCTCGGGAATGCGAACGGAACCATCTGCCTGCAGGTTGTTCTCCAAAAATGCAATGAGCATACGAGGCGGAGCAACTACGGTGTTGTTCAAGGTATGAGCAAAGTACTTACCACCCTCGCCTACAACACGAATCTTAAGTCTTCTTGCCTGTGCGTCACCGAGATTCGAGCAGCTACCAACCTCGAAGTACTTTTTCTGTCTCGGAGACCATGCCTCAACGTCACAGCTCTTTACCTTAAGGTCTGCAAGGTCACCGGAACAGCACTCAAGAGTACGTACCGGAATATCCAAGGAGCGGAACAAGTCAACCGTGTTCTTCCACAGCTTCTCATACCAGTCCATGCTCTCCTCAGGCTTACAGATGACAACCATCTCCTGCTTCTCAAACTGGTGAATACGATATACTCCACGCTCTTCGATGCCGTGTGCACCCTTCTCCTTACGGAAGCAAGGGGAATAGCTTGTCAGCGTATAAGGCAAATTCTCTTCCTTGTTGATCGTATCGATAAACTTACCGATCATCGAGTGCTCACTCGTACCGATCAAGTACAAATCCTCACCCTCGATCTTGTACATCATAGACTCCATCTCGGCAAAGCTCATAACGCCGGTTACTACCTCGCTACGAATCATGAACGGCGGAATGCAGTAAGTAAAGCCACGCTCAATCATGAAATCGCGTGCATAGCTGATTACTGCGGAATGCAAACGAGCAATATCGCCCATCAAATAATAGAAGCCATTACCTGCAACCTTTCTTGCACTGTCAAGATCGATGCCGCTAAAGCGCTCCATAATCTCCGTGTGATACGGAATCTCAAAATCCGGAACTACCGGCTCACCGAAACGAATCAACTCTACGTTCTCGGAATCATCCTTACCAATAGGAACGCTCGGGTCAATGATGTTCGGAATGACCATCATAATATTCTTAATCTTCTCAGAGAGCTCTGCTTCCTTTACCTCAAGCTCAGCCAATCTTGCAGACGACTCGGCAACCTGCTGCTTCATCTTCTCTGCTTCTTCTCTCTGTCCCTTAGCCATCAGGCCACCGATAGACTTAGAGATACGATTACGATCCGCACGAAGCTGATCCGCCTCCTGCTGTGTCTGACGACTCTCCTTGTCCAAAACGATAACCTCGTCTACAAGCGCAAGCTTGTGATCCTGAAATTTGTTACGGATATTCTGCTTAACAAGCTCGGGATTCTCTCTTAAAAATTTTAAATCCAGCATTGGAAAACCTCCCATTCTACCGCGTGGCGGTAATACTCTCGCTTAATTTGCTTCACATTTTTTTCATTATACACCATTGAGCCGAGAATTCAAGTCTGTTTTAGCGAAAACACTAAGTATAGCATTGAAAGATAGGAAAGAATCATGTATAATGCGATTGTCGAAAGGGAGGGAAACTACTGTGCCATTTTTTGTTGTGTTCATTTTCATATCATTGTTCTTTAAGCTACTGAGCAAATTAATCAAAACCGTAAAGGACGAAGGTTTTGCCGGAATGATTAATCATCCGTTTTTGACTTTCATGGCCATTATGATATTCGGCAGTTCCGGTGCATTGATTCCGATATTGTTTATTCTAAGCATAATCAGAAAATCTTCAAAGAACAATAAAAAATCAGACATGAAACGCAAGGGAGCTTCGAACATCGACGACATTGCTCAGATGAGCTTTACCGACGACACCGTTCGCAGAACCGCTTCGAACTCCGCTTACACTTCGGCAAATGCAAATACGACTCGTAGCAATACTAACGCTGTCAACTCCTTTGGCTTGCCGTCCTCTCACACTAAGCGACTTAAAATCATCTCCAGATTCAACAAGCGCTATGACCTTTCCCTGACAGACGGTGAGATGAACCGTATTGTGGCTGCTACATATCTCTCTACCGATTGGGCACGTGAACTCTGCTATATGAACCGTAGCTATGATACGATTTATTCTTGGTTCGCAACCACGAATTCTTGGTTGAAGGTTTACTTGCATGCATTCCAGGTGCAGACGATTTCCTCTGATTTCGCAATGCAAGAACAGATCGCATTCCAAGCATTTGACCAGATCTTCTCCGACGTCTGCTCGAACAAAAATCTTCCGCTCGACATGGTCATTCGCAAGATTAACGAGAAGTATTTCACCAATTTCGACGAGACGACCTTCATGATTGCATATCGATTTGTGGAGTCCAAGGGAAAGCGCTACCCGCTCTCCTTCAACTCCGTGATCAACAATCAGCAGGACATCGACGATTTGCTCAAAAAGTACGAAACGACACCGACGCAGACGCCGTCCCACTAAGACAGGCACCGTTCTAAAGACTGCAATAATAAGAGCACATATGCCGCGACGAATTGCCCGCATATGTGCTCATTTTAATTGCCCTTCACCAGACGCTCGTAAGACAAATGCCCTCCGAACAGATCCAGTGCACTGCCGATTGTATAGTCAATCTTCCCGCCTCCGAGTCTCTCCACCTCGCGAATTGCATCGTACGAATGAATTCCTCCGGCATAGGTGAGCGGCACCCCGTCATACGTCGAAAGGATCTTTATCAGCTCTCCTTCGATGCCGCTTGCTTTTCCTTCTACATCCACTGCATGAATCAAAAACTCGTCACAATACTCTTCCAAGTGACGAAGCAGCTGCTCGTCAACCGTCATCTGTGTGAAACGCTGCCAGCGATCGGTCACTATGTAATACGCATCGTCTTTTTTTCTACAGCTCAGATCGAGAACAATATGCTCCTTTCCCACTGCTTCACACAGGCGATTCAGTCTGTCGTAAGAAAGCATTCCGTCGCGGAACACATACGACGTAACGATGACATGAGAAGCGCCCGCATCGAGAAATTCCGAAGCATTTTCCGCGGTAATGCCACCGCCGACCTGCAGACCACCCGGGTAAGCTCTTAGCGCAGAAAGCGCCTCCTGCTTCGTCTGCTCGTAATACGGACTGTCCTTGCCATTGAGCAAAATGACGTGTCCGCCGGTCAAACCGTCTGCCGCATAGCGCTTTGCATAATCCGCAGCGCCGATCTGCGAAACGAAATTCTCCTTCGCGGAATCCCCGACATCGGTCAGACTTCCGCCGACAATCTGCTTCACTTGTCCGTTATGTATATCAATACAAGGTCGAAATCTCATGACCTACCCTCCTCGATTCACTGAATTCCATTCGAACTGTTTTACCTATTGAAGTATATTGCACAAGTTCCTTCTTTCATCATCAACAGTTTTCTAAACTCTCTACGAAATCAATTAACTGTTTCAAACTCTGAATGCTCCATTTATCCGTATCATTACCGCTTCGATCTATTAAGAACGATGTAAAGCCTTGTTCCCTTGCACCATCAGCCTCCACTTTATAGTCATCTACATATAAACTTTCCTGTGCCGAAACGCCTTGAGCGGCAAGTGCAGCATTAAAAATAATCGGGCTGGGTTTTCCGGCGCCTACTAAAGAGCTTGCGGTAAAGGAAGTGAAGTATTTCGCAATTCCTAACTGTTGCAAAGTGTATTCGAGTGACGGTGAGGTGTCGCTTATAACACCCATTTTGTATCCGTTCTCATAAAAATACTCTAATACCTCCACGGTTTCCGGAAACAACACACGATCTCCATTACACCATAATTCATCGAACAATAATTTGGCCCGACATTCCAAATCCTCTTCCACGCCTTCACCTATAAGCAAATAACGATAATACCGTTTAAAAAACTCTTTTTCCTCATCAACATTGTTATACCATGGCCTTTTCCCTTCACTGGCGAGGCTAAAGATATTCATCATTTTATCATAGGACAATTCAAAGGGGATGCCACTCCATTGGCTGATTATCTGATTTCTCCAAAGCTCTTTTTCTCGGCAGAAATATGTAAGCGTGCCATCGCGATCAAAAAAAATGGCTTTATACCTCATTCGCTTCCCCTTTCTATTCCCCAATTCAAGTATATCGTAAACTCTTTAGAGAACTGCATATCTCATAGAGTATATGACATAGGTGTTTTCCATGGAGTATCTACATTCTTCTCTTGCTCTTCAACGGTAAAGCCAAAATGTTTATAAAATGGCAAACCATATGGCGATGAATTCAATACGATCTTATCATAGCCTTTCATTTTTAACTCGCCGGCTATTTTACTCATCATCGCTGTCGCTATTCCTTTGCGTTGATACTCACTCTCGACAAACAGTAAAGAAATTCTGTTTGTACCGTATGTCTCTAACATTCCTACAACTTTACCATCAACTAATGTAACCACCATCAAGCGTTGAGAATAAATACTTAAATCTTTTAGTCTATCTTCAATTGCCTTTCGCATACGTTCTGTATGCGTGGCGCCATAATCCTGCGAATCATACTTAACAAACATCCGCCATGCCAAATCAAGCGCCGGAGCAATATCATCATCCATAGCCAGTCTTACTTCGTACTCCAATTTTCCATCACCTCATATGTATAGCACCCTATTTATGATACGGTTCATTGTTCCGTATGCGAAATGCACGGTATATCTGCTCCAGCAAGATGACGCGCATCAGCTGGTGCGGAAATGTCATCTTAGAAAAGCTCAGCTTCCAATCCGCTTGCTTTAGCACCTCACTGCTTAAGCCGAGCGACCCGCCGATGATGAACTGAATATGGCTTACGCCGGTTACGTTCAGCCTTTCGATCTTCTTTGAGAGCTCCACCGAGTCCAGCATCGTGCCGTCAATGGCAAGTGCAATGCGATAGGCATCTCCCTGCATATGCTTCAGCAAACGCTCGCCCTCAATCTGAAGTATCTTTCGTTCTTCGGCCTCTGATGCACCATCCGGAGTCTTCTCGTCCTGAACCTCTACAATCTGAAGCTGTGCATAGCGAGAAAGTCTCTTCGTATATTCACCGATTGCATCTACAAAATAGCGCTCTTTTATCTTTCCTACACATAGTATCGTTATCTTCATCCGTAAACCTCATATCACCCGGATTATGTATCCAAGGCCATGCTGACGATCAGTGCCCGATTGACCTGCTCCATCGTTTCCTTTCCAAGATGGCACACTTTATCGGATAACCGTTTCTTATCAATCGTACGAATCTGTTCCAGCAAAATGACCGAATCACGCACGATATCATAATCCTTTGACGAGATTTCAATATGCGTCGGCAATTTTGCTTTGTTCAATTTAGATGTGATTGCAGCGCAGATTACGGTCGGACTGTAACGGTTTCCAAGGTCATTTTGAATGACGAGCACCGGTCTGACACCGCCCTGCTCCGAACCGATTACCGGCCGCAAATCAGCGTAAAATATATCGCCTCTTACAACGTTCAAGATTCTCACACTCCATACTGTTTTCCTGTATTATTCCCAGTTTCAGCGTGAGTATTCTTATGGATTATTGAAGTACTTCAGATAGCATATCTACCATATCCGACGCCATTGTCGAATAGGCTCCATACGTCGCGCGACACACATCCCCGAGTCTGCCGTGCACATTCACTGCCTTGCAGGCTGCCAAAAAGCAATCCTCTTCCACTGCGGCAAATGCTCCGCAAACTCCGGCAAGCACATCTCCGCTACCCGCCGTGGCCATCGCATCATTTCCCGTTGTATTCAAATAAATTGTCCGATTACCGATTACCGCCGTGCAGGCATCCTTCCATACAAGGACAAAATGTATGCGCTCCTTTAGCCACTCTAAAGTAGTAAACCGTTCGTCCTGCAAGTTCTTCAAAGGAATCGCCAACAGACGAGACAGCTCAAGTGGATGCGGTGTGATGATGGTGTCTTCCCTGAGCCACTCATTTAATCGCTCCACTCTGTCCTGCGGCTCCTTTGTCAGCGCATCCAGTCGAGACGCCAACAGATTCAGTGCATCCGCATCCAGTACTCGGCGTGTACCTTGCGCCATCGACGCATCTAATCGACGAGACGCCACATCAGACATTCCGATTCCCGGACCGGCAATCGTTACGGAAAATGCATGGTGCTTCGCGTCGTCCGACAAAGCCGCTTCGGTTGCTTCGCACACAGCTTCCGGCACGCGTTCCTTCACAAGCTTAAGGCAAGAGGAATCACTAACGACCTTCACTAAGCCGGCACCGCTTCGATAGCAAGCCCTAGAGCACAAAACCGCAGCCCCCGGCATATCCTCACTTCCCGCATGAATCAACACCTTCCCAAAGGTACCTTTGTTGCCTACGGGATTTCGTTTCGGTAACCACGATGACAATTCGTCATTCAATGTCACAACATCAGACTGCAGAGCTCCCATCGGAATTCCGATATCCACGGTCTTTACAACTCCGGCGTACATGCGTCCAGGATACAATACCAAGCCGGTCTTCAGCACGGAAAACGTGACCGTTACATCTGCAACCAAAGCCGCGCCCATGACTGCTCCCGTCGTCGCGTTGATACCCGAGGGAACATCCACTGCTATGACTCGCGGACGATGCTTGCTCTCATTGATTTGCTCAAACAAACCTTGTAGCTCGCTCGATATCTCTCGGTTCAAGCCAATGCCGAACACACCGTCTACAAGATAATCGTATTCCTCCGAAAGTGAAAAGGTTCCCTCGGCAAAGGAATAAACCTTGCTATCCCGAATATACGGCGTAAGGTAATTCCACTGCGCCTCCCATTCGTCGCAATTCCGACCGGCCAAATCACGTACAATATCAACTTTGCAGCCCTTACGCAACAAAATGCGCGCACAAGCCAGCGCATCCGCCCCGTTGCAGCCGCCTCCCGAAAGAATCAGCACCTTAGCTCCCGAAGGAATTTCCTGCGCCACACTAAGCGCCGCATGTTCCATGAGCAACAGCTGTGGTATCCCCAGCTCGTCCATCGCTACGCGCTCAAGCTCGCGTACTTCCGCTGCTCCCGCAATTCGATAAAAGCCTTGCTGCATACTCCCTCCGTTCTTCCGCGACTAAGCGGATATTGCTCAACAATCTTAAAATATTATAGCATACAGTTGCCAAAAGTCAACGAAGCCGTTATAATTACGAAGGGCGACACACGCTTAGCTTATCCATTTTACCGTCGCCGGATCAGGAGAACATATGATTCTATCAGTTAACAATATATCCAAAGCATTTTCCGAAGAAAATGTCCTGCAGGACGTTTCCTTCCACATGAACGAGCACGACAAAGCCGCTCTCATCGGAAGAAACGGCACGGGAAAGACGACTCTTTTAAAGATCATCATCGGTCAGCTACAGAGTGATTCCGGCAACGTCATCCTCAGCAAGGACACGACCATCGGTTATTTGTCACAGCACCAGGAGCTGAGCAGCGAGCGCACCATCTATGACGAAGTGCTCTCGATGAAAGCTCATATTATGGATCTGGAGCGTAAGATGCGCAGACTCGAGGAAGACATGAAGCACCTCGAAGGCGATGCGCTCGAAAATGCTTATAAAGAATACCACCGTGCAACACATCAGTTTGAGATGGAGAACGGTTATGCCTATCGTTCCGAGGTTGTCGGCGTCCTGAAGGGACTCGGCTTCGGCGAGGAAGCCTTTGCTACTCCGGTAGCCACTCTTTCCGGTGGCGAGAAGACGCGCGTAGCACTGGCTAAGCTTTTGCTTTCCTCTCCGGATTTGATACTGCTTGACGAGCCGACGAACCATTTGGATCTCGCTAGCATTGCATGGCTCGAGACGTATCTCATGAACTATAAAGGAAGCGTACTGATTGTATCGCATGACCGTTATTTTTTGAATCGTATCGTCAATCGAGTCATCGAGCTGGAGAACGGCCGTTCTCAGATGTTTCTCGGCAATTACGATGCATTTTACGAGAAAAAGGCACAGCTTCGCGAGTCGCTTCGCAGACGCTACGAGAATCAACAAAGAGAAATCAAGCATCAGCAGGAAGTCATCGATCGTCTTCGCTCCTTCAACCGCGAAAAATCCATCAAACGTGCGGAAAGTCGCGAGAAGCTTTTGAACCGCATGGAGCTCGTAGACGCTCCTGCCGAGGATGCTCCGAGCATGTCGCTGCAGCTCACACCTTGCATTCGAAGCGGAAATGATGTCCTCACCTTAGACCGTGTGTCTAAGTCCTTCGGTACAAATGCACTGCTTCAGGATGTATCCTTCTTAATTCGCCGCGGTGAAAAGGTTGCAATCCTCGGCGACAACGGAACCGGAAAGACGACGCTTCTTAAGATATTAAGAGGAATGCTCCCCTACGATTCGGGCGACATTCGCTACGGCGCTAAAGTAGAGACCGGTTACTACGACCAGGAGCAGCAAAATCTTGCGGATGACAAAACCATCTTCGAAGAGCTTCAGGATACGTACCCGGACATGAACAACACACAGATTCGCTCCACTCTTGCGGCATTTTTGTTCACCGGTGACGATGTATATAAGCAAATTAAAGCACTGAGCGGTGGCGAGCGTGGACGCGTTTCCTTGGCAAAGCTCATGCTTTCTCATTCGAATTTCCTCATACTCGACGAGCCGACCAACCATTTGGACATCGACAGCAAGGAAATTCTCGAAGAGGCTATCCGGGCATATACCGGAACTGTGTTGTACGTCTCTCACGACCGTTATTTTGTGAATCAGACTGCAACTCGCATCCTAGACCTTACGCACAAGACGCTTGTCTCCTACGACGGCAATTACGATCAATATCTCGAACAGCGTGAACGCATGGAAGCCGCTCTGTTCGGAGCCGTGGCACAGACCACAAGCTCGACTTCGAATGTACAGACGGAGGCAAAGCTCGACTGGATGGAGCAAAAGGAACAGCAAGCAAAGCGCAGAAAGCTACAAAATCAGCTTGCACAGCTGGAGCGAGACATCGATCGATACGAAACTCGTATTCGTGAGATTGAGGACGAGATGCAAAGACCCGAAATCTGTACCAACTCCTACGAACTCGGAAAGCTGGCTGAAGAACAAAGCTCTCTTGAAGAGAAGCTCCTCGACGCCATGACTGCGTGGGAGGCTCTACAGGAGTAATCCAAACCATAAAAAATGCGGACCGCAGCACTGTCATACGACAGGTAACCGGTCCGCTTATATTATTTATATGTACTGCTTCTCGTCACTGCACACAGTTTTTGTGTAACAACACGAGCCTGCTATGCTACTGCACAAGGTTATGCAGATTGATATTCTGAATCGTCTTAATAATGTGCTCATGCGCAAGCGTCTCCGCCTTGTCCGCGTCGTGATTACGAATCGCCTCGAGAATCGCACTGTGCTCGGCATTGGAATTCGCCGCACGCGCAGGCTCAGCCAAGGTAACCTTTCTTACGCTATGTACATACTGATGATAATCGCGAAGCAAATGTCCGAGAATCTTACTTCCCGATGCCGCATAAAGCAACTCATGGAATCTCGAATCCAGCTCCACAATCTGATCGTAGTGCTGCTTCTTCACGTGAAACTCCGAGAGATATATCGTCTCCTCAATCTCGTCAATCTGCTCCTGTGTAATATGCTCACAAGCCCAACGAGCACACAAGCCCTCCAGATACGAACGAATTACATAGATATCATGAATATCTTCGTTTGTAATACCGGCAACATAAGCACCCTTGTTCGGAACAATTCGAACCAATCCCTCAAGCTCAAGCTGTCTAAGCGCTTCACGAACCGGAGTTCTGCTGACACCAAGCTCCTGTCCGATGGAAATCTCCTTCAGCTCCTCATTCTTAACATACTTACCGGAGAGAATATCCTCACGAATCTTGGTGAAAACCATTCCTCGCAACGAATATTTGTCCGTATTTTCATTGTCAAATAACTTTTCGTCCACTTTAATCCCTCCGATTACTCGCATGATTACTCGTCGATCCTGTATTATTGTATACAGTCGTAATCCAAAAGTCAAGAGAATTAGTTCGAAGCCGGTATGCGTGCATTGAATTTTTTCAATAGCATCACCGGATTGTATGACTGCTTGGAATGTCTGAGTCCCAAATCGCCCATGTCCTCTTCACGGTTAATATATACCATGTCCTGCGCAAATGCCTCCGCAAAGCATCTTACCAGCGTTGCATACACTCCCTTGTACGAAGTATCCGCCTTCTCAATATGAATGCATAGGCAATCTCTAACATACTCTCCTATCGAAAAACCGACAACCTTACCGTCCACTTTCAAGAAGCCGCCGACAAAATCAAAGCTCTCGTAGTTATCAAGCGCATACAAAACAGACTCATGCTCCATTCGCTCAAAATGCGCTGTCGGTGCAGACTGCTCTACAAACTTGTTGTAAAAGGCTCTCACCTCACCGATGTTCTCCGCATCGATACGACAAAAGACCGGCTCACCGTATTCGTTTACATACTGATGCAAATGGTTGCGCTTTTTGCTGAAGCGTCTTCCGGCAAAGCTTCGCATATCGGCTGCCGAATAGAGATAGTCACAAAAATCCTCTGTGTACCGAGTCTCCGCCTCCGGGAAATGCTCCTTAATATATTCCGCCTCCGCTTCCGACAACGACGAAAATGTCAATACATTGTTACCTACGTAGGAACGCAATACATTTAGCTCCTCATAGCCACACGGTGCATTCGTCCTGAGCGGAAACCAATAATGCTGTCTTCCGTTTGAATTCATGCGAATGTATAACACATCATCCTGCAGACACGCCTCAGCACCATATTCGCACATCCATGTGAAGAAGGTGAACTCCGTGTACTCACAAGCGTATTTATTTGAACCGAGCAAATACGGCATCATCCATGCCGCATCGTCTCTAGTAACCTTACAAAACTCCATACGAGCTCCTTTCCGCTATCAATGCCCGTCCAATATTATAACAAGGAAACAACAAAATGAAACCCCTTTTTTTCAAAACAAAAGATTTTGAGTCTATGTAACAAAAAATGCGGCAAATCATATGATATAACAAAGCACCCCAAATGGAGGAACACTTATGAGTGATTGTATTTCTAATTCTTGCGGCTGTGGCAATAGCTACGGTATGTCTAACGGCGGTAACAACAGCTGCCTGTGGATCATCCTTCTTCTCTTCTTCTGCGGTAACGGCGGAAACAATTTCGGTGGCGGTAATGGCTTCGGATGTGGTGACGGCGACTGCTGCTCCATCCTCTGGATCATCCTTTTGCTCAGCTTCTGCGGTGGCGGAAACGGCATCGGCTGCGGCAACAATTACTCCAACAACAGCTGTGGTTGCGGATGCTAATCGCATAGCAAAACAGCCGGGGCGGGAAACCGCCCCTTTTCTATTGAAAAATGTTTAGTAAGAATAAACTTTTTGTTTATTGACACTTGACATAATTCTATTTCGGCGTATAATAGGCTTGTTTACATTTACTAAACTTCTTGTTTACCGCAAGGAAGGTGACGAATATTATGATGATCGGTGAAAAAATCAAAGAATTACGAGTTCAAAAAGGACTTACACAGGAGGAACTGGCAGACAGGGCGGAATTGTCGAAGGGCTTTATCTCACAGCTGGAAAGAGACCTCACTTCCCCGTCGATTGCTACCCTTGTTGACATCCTACAATGCTTGGGTACGAACCTTGAGGAATTCTTCTCGAACACCTCAAAGGAACAGCTGGTATTCCCGAAAAGCGATTACTTTGAAAAGTACGACAGCGAGCTACATAACCGAATCGAGTGGATTATACCGAACGCTCAGAAGAACATGATGGAACCGATCCTACTCACCTTAGAGCCGCATGGGTCTACTTATCCGGACAACCCTCATGAGGGTGAGGAATTCGGCTACATGCTAAGCGGCAATGCGATTTTGCACATGGGCAACAAGCAGTACAAGCTGAAAAAAGGCGAGTCCTTCTATTTCACCTCAAGCAAGACGCACTACATTTCAGCAGGCGCTCAAGGCGCTAAGCTTCTGTGGGTTTCCACCCCGCCGAGCTTCTAACAAACGGCCTTAACGATAACGCATTTCATCGCATTGGAGACACGACTATGATAGATAATAAATTGATTAACCTGCAAAACATTACGAAGTCCTATGACGGCACGGTTGTACTTGACGACTTGAATCTCTATATCCGTGAGAATGAATTTTTGACATTGTTAGGCCCCTCCGGTTGCGGAAAAACGACTACTCTTCGTCTCATCGGCGGATTTGAACAGCCTGACAAGGGTACTGTATTTTTCGATGGTAAGGACATTACAAATGTTCCTCCGAACAAGCGTCAGTTGAATACCGTATTTCAGAAATACGCGCTGTTCCCTCATATGACGATTGCGGAGAACATCGCATTTGGCCTCAAGATTAAGAACAAATCCAAGGAATACATCAAAGACAAAGTTGCTTACGCACTTAAGCTTGTAAATTTGGACGGCTTCGGCTCTCGTATGCCCGACTCCCTTTCCGGTGGTCAGCAGCAGCGTATCGCCATCGCACGTGCGATTGTAAATGAGCCGAAGGTTCTTCTGCTCGACGAGCCTCTCGGCGCTTTGGATTTGAAGCTCCGTCAGGACATGCAATACGAGCTCATCCGTCTGAAGAATGAGCTTGGTATTACCTTCATATATGTAACACACGATCAGGAAGAGGCACTTACAATGTCCGATACGATCGTCGTTATGAACCAGGGTTACATCCAGCAGATCGGCACTCCCGAGATGATTTACAACGAGCCCTCGAACGCATTCGTTGCCGACTTTATCGGTGAAAGTAATATTATCCGCAGTACTTTCGTAGAGGACAAGCTGGTACGTATCTTAGGTGCAAACTTCCCTTGTGTTGACGTAGGCTTCGGAAACAATCGCGAAGTAGACGTAGTCATTCGTCCCGAGGATATCGACTTGGTTGCTCCGGAAGCCGGCTCGATTCGCGGTGTAGTAACTTCACTGATTTTCAAGGGTGTTCATTATGAGATGGAGGTTCAGGCCGGCGGCTTCGAATGGCTCGTTCACTCCACAGACCTTTGTCCCGTAGGTGCAGAGGTTGGTATCCACGTTGATCCATTTGACATTCACATTATGAATGTACCGGAATCCGAAGACGAGGAGGCTGTACAAATTGAAGACTAATAGTTCGAAAAAGAGCTTTCGGTACAATGCCCTCCTATCCGGTCCATATACGATATGGATGGTCGCATTTATACTGATTCCTCTCGTCATCGTAATTTATTACGGTCTGACTGCAAAGGATGGCTCATTTTCCTTCGAAAATGTTAAGATGATAACCGATCCGATTTATCGCGACGCCTTACTGTTATCCTTGAAGCTTTCCTTATACAGTACGATTGTTTGCTTGCTGATTGCCTACCCGCTGGCGATGATACTGAAGTCCATGCAGGTAAAAAATCAAAGCTTAATTGTTATGCTGTTCATTTTGCCGATGTGGATCAATTTCCTTCTGCGTACTATCGCGTGGATGACGATTCTCGAAAACAACGGTATATTGAATACGATTTTGAGTGCTCTCGGTTTGCCCACACTACATATTATCAACACGCCGGTTGCTGTTGTAGTCGGAATGGTATACGACTTTCTGCCGTTTATGATTCTGCCGATCTACAACTCTCTTGCAAAGATTGATAACAGCCTTGTGCAGGCATCCAAGGACCTCGGCGCGAATTCGTTTCAGACCTTTATGCGCATTACACTTCCGCTCAGTGTTCCCGGAATCATCAGCGGTATCACGATGGTATTCATCCCCTCGTTGACTACCTTCGCAATTTCCGAGATTCTCGGTGGTGGCAAGTTGAATTTGATCGGTAATTTCATCGAGCGACAGTTCCTTTACTACTACGACTGGAATGCAGGCTCCGGTCTGTCACTCGTCTTGATGGTATTTATCATCATCAGCATGGCCTTTGTAGCCAAATTCGATAAGAGCTCGGAGGGAACGAATCTATGGTAACCGTAAAGAATCTCTCCAAAAAGATATATATCGGTCTGGTTATATTGTTTCTCTATGCACCGATACTCGTGTTGGTAGTGCTGTCCTTTAACAAGTCCAAATTCCGAAATCGCTGGGGCGGCTTCACCTTGGACTGGTATTCAAAGCTGTTTCAAAACGAAGAAATTATGCAGGCGCTGTTTACAACGCTCATGATTGCTCTTCTGGCCTCGCTCATTGCGACGATCATCGGAACAGCCGCAGCATTTGCTATCAATAAGATGCGCAAGGTCCCCAAGGCCTTCTATATGGGAGTCACAAACATCCCTATGCTAAATGCCGATATCGTAACCGCTATCTCTTTGATGCTGTTGTTCATCGCTACCGGCATTCGACTTGGCTTCGGAAGTATCCTTCTGTCGCACATAACATTCAGTATTCCTTATGTCATACTGAGTGTAACACCGAAGATAAAACAAATGAGCCGTAGTAACTACGAAGCGGCTCTCGACCTCGGAGCAACACCGAGCTATGCATTTCGAAAGGTTGTATTGCCTGAGATTTTCCCCGGTATCGTATCCGGCTTTATGCTCGCATTTACGATGTCACTCGATGACTTTATCATCACCTGGTTCACGACCAGCCCGGGCATCAACACCCTTTCCACCGTAATCTACTCGATGCAACGTAAAGGTATCAAGCCGGAGATTTACGCGCTTTCCACCATTATGTTCGGAGTGATTATCATTCTTTTGATTCTCATTACGAGAACGCAAAATGACACAAAAAATCGTAACCAAATTCGGAGGTAACAACATGAAAAGAATCAAAGCATCTGTATTGGTACTGCTGGGCGTACTTATGGTACTTGCCCTGACCGGCTGCGGCAAGAAGCGTGAGCAGCTCGTAGTATACAACTGGGGCGAGTATATCGATCCCGAAGTAATCGAAGAATTCGAAGAAAAGTACGATATCGAAGTCGTATATTCCGAGTTCGAGTCCAACGAAGAAATGTATGCAAAGGTAAAGACCGGCTCTGTAACGTATGACGTTCTCTGCCCTTCCGACTACATGATCGCTCGTATGATCGCAGATGATTTCTTGCAGGAGCTTAACAAGGATAACATTCCCAACCTCAAGAACATCGGCGAAAGCTACTTTAAGAGCTCGGAGGAATTCGACCCCGGTAACCTTTACAGCGTACCTTACTGCTGGGGAACCGTAGGCATCCTCTACAATAAGACAATGGTTGACGAAGAGATTACGAGTTGGGCTTCTCTTTTCGATGAGAAATACAGTGGAAACATTTTGATGATCAACAGCGTACGTGACGCTTACATGGTTGCTCTTTCCTATCTCGGCTACAGCATCAACACAACCAATAAAGACGAAATCGGAGAGGCTACCGCTCTCCTTCAGTCTCAGTATCCGTTGGTACAGGCTTACGTTGTAGACCAGGTACGTGATAAGATGGTTGGAAATGAAGCCGCTCTCGGTGTTATCTACTCCGGTGAAGCGATTTATACACAGCGTGAAAACTCCGATCTCGTGTACGTTGTTCCCGAGGAAGGCTCGAATATTTGGATTGACAGCTGGGTTATCCCCGCAAATGCTAAGAACGTATCTGCAGCGGAAAAATGGATTGACTTTATGTGCGACCCTGAAATCGCTTTAAAGAATTTCAATGAAATCACATACTCTACTCCGAATGTGCCGGCAAAGGATCTCATTGAGGACGAAGATATCCGCAACAGCGTAATTGCATTCCCCGGCACGGATATTACCGATCGTTGCCACACCTTCATCTATCTCGGTGAGGAGAATGAGAACTACTATCTCGACGAGTGGGCAAAGGTTAAGTAATTAACCACATACGAATACAAAAAAGACCCCGTCCATGCTATGTGGACGGGGTTTGTTTTTTATATACGAACCGGCAGCTGTAAAACTGTCTGACATTCGGACAAAGAAAAAGAGCAGCTTACGCTGCCCTTTTCCTTTGATGTGATTGTGTGTATGTGAAACGAAAATCAGCTAATTCATGAAGGCCGTCATGCGGCCCTCCCTCTTATCACGCGCAGGATATAAAAAATCTTATTCCTTTTGTTTCTTCTATTATACCTATTGTAAGTAAGATAATCTTGTGCTATAATCACGTATTATAGTACTAAATTCACTAATACATCGAATAAGTGCGACTTTTTCATACGGATTATCATATGAAAATCACGTTCGAACGAATAGGGAGGACAGACTATGAAACTACTCGATTATAAGGAAAATCGCCAAAGAGGTAGCGAACAATTTCCGTTCGATTTTCATCACTTTGAGCCCGGCAAACCGCATTACGTCAATACACATCACTGGCATAACGAATTAGAGCTTATTCACGTCATCTCCGGAGAGCTTCGCGTCACAATCGACTCCGATGAATATATCGGCCATGGCGGAGACTTCTTCATTGTAAACGGCGGCGCACTACATAGCACAGATCCTACCGACTGTGTATACGAATGTCTCGTTCTCGAGTTCGATAAGTTTTTCCGTTCATCACAGATTGTTCGTATGCACCTTGCAGGATATTTTGAAGGCAAATATCAGATCGTTCCGCAAGTCCCGAGAGAGGACAAAGAAGCTCTTCAATTATTTGAAAGACTGTTCTCCTCATTCTTGGAGCCGACGGAGCAGCTTGAACTCATTGTATCCGGTTTGGTATATCTGATCATTGCACTCTATAAGAATAGACGCTATTTTACCGCCGTTGGCGACGATACGCTTCCGAATCTGCAAAGAACGAACGCCATCAAGAATGTCTTTCAATACATTACCGACAACTACGATAAGCCTATTACACTTGATGCGTTGTCCCAGCAAGCCGGCATGTCACCGAAATACTTCTGTCGTTATTTTAAGGCTTTGACCGACAAAACGCCTATCGATTATTTGAACAACTATCGTATTGATAATGCTTGTGAGAAGCTCATTATGACGAAGCTTTCCGTCACTGAGATTGCATACGATTGCGGCTTCAACGATTTGAATTACTTCATTCGATGCTTTAAGAAATACAAAGGGGTAAGTCCTAAAAAGTACTTAGCAGATCACGGACGTATGCCCGGAATTTAGACCGCTTCCCACAAAAGGAGGAATCATGAAACCGATTGCAAGCTTTACAATTGACCATATGAAATTACTTCCCGGTGTCTACGTATCCAGAAAGGACGCTTGGAACGATACGATTATCACAACCTTTGACATCCGCCTTACGAGACCGAATTTCGAACCGGTAATCAACACCGCCGAGCTTCACACGATTGAACATCTCGCTGCGACATTCCTTCGCAACCACGAACAATTCGGTTCCAAGGTCGTTTATTTCGGACCGATGGGCTGTAGAACCGGCTGCTATCTTCTGCTCGCCGGAGATTATTCCTCGCTCGACATTCTCGATTTGATGCGTGAGATGTTCACCTTTATTGCAGACTTCGAAGACGAAGTACCCGGTGCTTCCGCGATCTGCTGTGGCAACTATCTCGACATGAATCTTCCGATGGCTCGCTACATTGCAAAGCATTTTCTTGAGGATGTACTGTCCGACTTTACGGAAGAGCATTTTCAATATCCGAACTAAGTGATAAAAACCATGCATTATCTCCCCTGTCCAACATATGATACTATAGAATATGTTGAACAGGGGATTTTTCATGTCACCACACGAATTTACTATTTTGAAAGCCACTGTTCCGTTCCTGCATCCCGGCTTGCAGCCGATGCTTCGCTTATATCTTGCATACAACGAGCTCGTCGGTTCTGTCATGTCCCTTCGTAGCACACCCTTTCCGCCACCTGGCGCCAGCCTGATCGATGATCGTCTCTCGTATTTCGATACCTTACAAAGCATTTGCAATCCGGAAGAGAAAAACGTCTTACAGCAAATGCAATTCTTCGAATCGATGATGCAAATGCTCAACGCTCAAGCTGCAGCCTCTGCCTCCGGCGGCGATTCCTTTGACTTTCTATCGCATTTTCTAACGCCCGAGCAACAAAGCAATCTCGAGATGTTCAAAATGATGATGGAAATGAACGAAGCATCTATATAAGGCACACAGTATAGGCTTAAGCCGCGAATAACTCTCAAACCGTCCAGTCATAAGCCTCACTTATCCCGCATATGCATAGGCGTATAACAAAGAACGGATGTAGCTATGAAGCATGATTGGCTAAATGACAAACGTCTTGACGGAATTTCCGAGGAAAAGAAAGCGATTCTCATTGAGTTCGCAGAAAGTATGAAGGAAGGAATGACAAAGCAACAGCTTATGGCCGTATTTATGAACACCCAAAAGACAATGAAGCAACGTAAACTCGTGTTATCTCCGGAGGAAGCCACATTGATGATTGAGCTTTTGAAGGAATCCATGTCGTCCGAAGAGAAAATTCGCCTCGACGGGCTTCTCAAGAAAGCCGGAAAATAAGTAGCAAAAAAAGAAGCAGAACAAACCTTACTCGGTTCGCTCTGCTTCTTGTGTTCATTCGAGAGTAATCGATTCTACGCCGGGTCGACTTACTTCACTACAATGTTGTAGATTCTGCCCTTTACGTAAATCTCTTTCACGATATTCTTGCCATCGAGAAGTGCCATTACAGTAGCATTTGCACTAAGCTTCTCTTTTACGGTTGCCTGGTCATCGTCTTTACCAACCATAAGAGTCGCCTTAACCTTGCCGTTAATCTGAACTGCAATCTCCACTTCGCTCTCTACCGTCTTAGCCTCTTCGTAGGTCGGCCAGGACTGCTGATAAGCACGTCCGCCGTTACCGTACATCTCCCAAAGCTCCTCGGTAAGGTGAGGTGCTACCGGATTCAACAGCATAATCAAAGTACGATATTCGCCCTTTGTAATGCTATTCACGCGATAGAACTCATTAACCATGGACATCATCGCTGCAATAGCTGTGTTAAACTTCAGATTCTCGAAGTCCTCGGATACCTTCTTGATGGTCTGATGCATCTTGATTTCCAACGCCTTGCTGTAGTTCTCATCGTCGTTCATAAGCTCCTGCAGCTTCCATACACGATCGAGGAATCGACGACAGCCCTGTACACCGGTCTGGCTCCAAGAAGCAGCCAAGTCAAATGCTCCGATGAACATCTCATACGTACGAAGTGTATCGGCACCGAATTCATTGATGATATCGTCGGGATTGATAACGTTACCACGAGACTTACTCATCTTCTGGTTATCCTCACCGAGAATCATACCATGTGAGGTACGCTTCTGATAAGGCTCCTTCGTATTTACAAAGCCCTCATCGTACAAGAACTTATGCCAGAAACGAGAATAGAGCAAATGCAATGTCGTATGCTCCATACCGCCGTTGTACCAATCTACGGGCATCCAATAATCAAGGGCTTCCTTGCTTGCAAATGCTTCACTGTTATCCGGATCGATATAACGAAGGAAATACCAAGAGGAACCTGCCCACTGAGGCATCGTATCGGTCTCGCGTTCTGCCTTCGCACCACATTTCGGACAAGGCACCTCAACCCACTCACGCATAGTGGAAAGCGGAGACTCACCGGTATCGGTAGGCTCGTAGCTAGCTACCTCGGGAAGCAACAACGGAAGCTCGCTCTCCTCAAGCGGAACATAACCGCAGCAAGGACACTTGATAATCGGAATCGGCTCACCCCAGTATCTCTGACGAGAGAACACCCAATCACGGAGCTTGTAATTTACCTTGCGATGTCCTACGCCCTTGTCCGCAAGCCAATCAATAATCGCCTTTTTAGCCTCGGAAACCTCCAAACCATTCAGGAATCCGGAGTTCACCATCATACCGGTTGCAACATCCGTATAAGCAGCCTCTTCTACATTACCACCGGCAACAACCTCGATAATCGGAAGACCAAACTTCTTAGCGAATTCCCAGTCACGCTCATCGTGCGCGGGTACCGCCATAATAGCACCGGTACCATAAGACATCAGTACATAATCACTGATCCAAATCGGAATCTCTTTGTCATTGACCGGATCGATTGCACGAATGCCATCCAACAATACACCGGTCTTATCCTTAGCAAGCTCAGTACGCTCAAAATCGGACTTTCTCGCAGCCATCTGACGATATGCCACGATCTCATCGTAATTGCTCAGACGGTCTTTATACTTATCGATAATCGGATGCTCGGGGGAGATAACCATGTAGGTTGCTCCGAACAACGTATCGGGACGTGTCGTATATACGGTCAGCGTCTCATCCAAGCCGGCAAGCTTGAAATCCACCTCAGCACCTTCGGAACGACCGATCCAATTCTTCTGAGAAACCTTTACACGCTCGATGTAATCTACATCATCCAAATCATCGATCAGCTTCTGTGCATACTCCGTAATCTTAAGCATCCACTGGCTCTTAACGCGACGAACTACTTCGCTACCGCAACGCTCGCAAACGCCGTTAACTACTTCCTCATTCGCCAGACCGACCTTACAGGAAGTACACCAGTTGATCGGCATCTCTGCCTTGTAAGCCAAGCCCTTCTTGAAGAGCTTCAGGAAAATCCACTGCGTCCACTTATAATAATTCGGGTCCGTCGTATTTACCTCTCTGCTCCAATCGAAGGAATAGCCGAGGCTCTTCAGCTGACTCTTGAAACGTCCTACATTGTTCTCCGTAACGGTCTTCGGATGAATCTTGTTCTTGATTGCGTAATTCTCGGTAGGCAAGCCAAATGCATCCCATCCCATCGGATACAATACATTGTAACCCTGGAGTCTGCGCTTTCTTGCTACAATATCCAAGGCGGTATACGGTCTGGGATGTCCTACGTGAAGGCCTTGTCCTGACGGATAAGGAAACTCAACCAATGCATAGTACTTCGGCTTCGTATAGTCCTTGCCTACTTCAAATGCTTTCTCCTCGTCCCATATATCCTGCCACTTCTTTTCTATCTGCTTCGGATCATAATGATTCATACTATGATGCCTCCTATTCAAATCATTCTCACCTATTGTAACGAATGTAACAGCATTTTTCAAGCCTTTTACGCTCTTACGCGAAGATAAATTACATAGGAATCGTCCCCGAGACATATGCTTAAGGAAAAAAGGCCTTTCTCATGGGTTTTCTCGAAGAACTTTTCTCTCAATACGGCATCTGGGCAATGCTTGTGTTGATTCTTTTGGAATACGCTTGTTTTCCGGTATCAAGCGAAATCGTCCTTCCGTTGGCGGGCGCATTTGCGGCATCCATGCGGTATCCGTTTTTGTTAATCGTTCCGCTGAGTGTCTGTGCCGGACTAATCGGAACATATCTTTGCTACTATCTCGGACTCATCGGCGGCCAGCCGATACTACATAAGTTGACGACTCGTTATCCCAAGGCAGGTGGAGGCATACAGCGTTCGAAGGATTACTTCGAAAAATACGGCCCGTATACAGTCGGAGTGCTACGCATGGTGCCCTTATGCAGAACCTACATCGCATTTGTCGCAGGCGCATTGAAGATGGACTGCATTACCTTCCTCTTTTCTTCTCTCATCGGAATCACTTTATGGAACACCATATTGATCGGTGCCGGCTATAAACTCGGACAGCACTGGAGCTCAGTCGAGCAATGGTATTCCACCTATAAAGGCATTATCGTGCCTACTCTTATACTCGGAATACTTACCGTAGTAAGTCTGCGAATTGCATTTCACAAAAGCGAATAAAATGCGATGCCGGTGTTTCCGAAACACAAAAAAGGGACCGCCGCAACTGCAGCAGTCCCAATACGGTTTCTAAGTTGTCAATGATAAATATCAAAGCTTCACTGCGGTGCGAATATCCTCAATCATATCGAGAACTGCACGACGAGAAGACTCTGCATAGTTGAATCCACCGGGATTCTCATGCTTGCCCTTCATGTATGCTGCGATAATGCCACGAGAGGAATTTACGATAGCACCAAGCCCGTCCTTATTGAAGTACGGAGCCAAATCCTCTGCCTTGCCTCCCTGTGCACCGTAGCCCGGCACAAGAATATATGCATTCGGCATAACATCACGGAGCACCTTGCCCATCTCAGGATACGTTGCGCCGACAACCGCGCCTACATTACTATAGGAACCATCCATGGAGTCCAGACCCCAAGTATGAACCATCTCGCCTACCAACTCGTAGAGTGCCTTTCCGTCCACCTGACGATCCTGGAACTCTCCGCTGGAAGGATTAGAAGTCTTTACAAGAACAAAGATACCCTTGTCATTTTGATTACAAACATCGATAAACGGCTTAATTCCGTCCGTACCGAGGTAAGGATTCACTGTAGCGAAATCTTCGTCAAACGGTGCATACTCGTTCTCGCCCACCTTAATCGTACCGAGATGTGCGGTTGCGTATGCAGCGGAGGTAGAACCGATATCTCCTCTCTTCACATCGCCGATGACTACCAAGCCCTTAGACTTACAATAATCCACCGTCTTCTTATATGCAACCAATCCGGGAATACCGAACTGCTCATACATAGCAATCTGCGGCTTTACACAGGGAATCAACTCATAAATCGCATCAATAATGCCCTTGTTGAATCGCCAAATCGCTTCTGCAGCACCTTCGAGAGTCTGTCCGTACTCAGCATAGGCTTTTCTCGTAATCCACTCAGGCACAAAAGAAAGCATCGGATCAAGTCCTACTACAATCGGAGCGCCGGTCTTTTGAATGTTCGCAATCAGTTTTTGAATCATCGTTCCTCCTTGCTACAGAAACCCTGTCAAGCAGTATCTGTTCATCATTTCATTTGTTCGCACAACATATTGTATCACAGAACGAACACAAATACTAGTAGTGCAACTTCACTTTTTGCATATTTTCCGCAAACAAATCAAAATGCAATGCTATCATGCACGTTTCGCGTATACTTGCTTTCCACCTACGTAGGTGTACTCGATTTGGCCATATACACGATATCCATGGAACGGTGTATTTCTTCCCTTTGACAAAAATGCATCCTTATCAATGAGATATTCCGTATCGAGCTCGGCAATTGTAAGATCCGCAGCCGCTCCCTCGCGCAAAGTTCCGCCCGGGAATCCTAGAATCTTCGCAGGATTTGTGCTCATGCACTCAATCAATCGCATAAGCGAAAGCTCTCCGGTTCGTACAAGGTAGGTATATCCGAGGGAAAATGCCGTCTCGGAACCGACAATACCAAATGGCGTTCCGATAAAGCCTCCCGACTTTTCTTCCTCTCCGTGTGGCGCATGGTCCGTGGAAATGCAATCGAGAATTCCCTCTCGCAGTGCCTCGATCAATGCGCTGACGTCCTCCTTCGCACGAAGCGGCGGATTCATCTTAAATCTACTGTCATTTTCCTCGATATCCTCATCACAAAGAACAAAATGGTGCGGGCATACCTCACCGGTCACATCATAACCAAGCTTCTTTCCGAGTGCCAGTAACTCAACACTTCCTCTCGTAGAGCAGTGACAAAGATGCAGTCTGGCGCCGGTCTCACCGGCCAATAAAATGTCTCTTGCCGTAATAATATCCTCTACACTATTCGAAATGCCCGGCAAACCAAACTCCGCAGACTTCGGTCCTTCGTTGATTACTCCGTTTGCAACAAGCTGCTTATCCTCACAGTGCGCAAGCACCAATACGTCCTGCTTCGCTGCTTCCTCAAGAGCTTCACGATATAGACTTACATTCATAACCGACTTGCCGTCCTCGGAAATACCGTATGCTCCCGCTTCGCTCACCGCTGCGATATCTACCAGCTCATTTCCCTCCTGGCCGATGGTAACCGCACTGATCGGAAGAATGTGAATCGGCGACTCGGTCTGTGCTCTCAAAAGAAGGTCTGCAATCTTCTCGGCACTGTCGGTAGACGGTAAAGTATTCGGCATCGGACATACCGCGGTATAACCACCGGCCGCAGCAGCCATGCTACCCGTCGCAAGAGTTTCCTTATAAGTCAAACCGGGATCACGAAAATGCACATGCAAATCCACAAAGCCCGGAAATACGTAGCGTCCGGTAATGTCCTTGACCTCTTCTCCCGCATTTGCCTTAAGATTCTGACCAATCTCGTCAACAACGCCTTGAACAATGCGAATATCGCAAATCTCATCACGTCCGGTTGACGGGTCTACCAAATGTCCGCCGATTAACAGCATGTTATGTACCTCCGAATCTTTAAAAATTTATAGTTGACAACATCGCACCAAAGCGGTATAGTACGAATATCAAAATTTATATTTTTGCTAGGGGCGCCTTTGCTGAGAGATATCCATTGATATCGACCCTCATCACTTGATCCGGTTAATGCCGGCGTAAGGAAGCGATTTTTCTTCAACCCCCTGGGAAAAGTATTCACGTCAGGAGGTTTTTTTATGTTCTTTTATCAAAGTGACGGATACTACTATCCCACAACCGCAGGCTACGTCCTGTTCGTCGCACTCATTATTGTGGCATTTCTTCTTGCCACCGCAATCAGATCACGTAACAACACAAAACGCTTCGCTAACACGAAACAGCTTGTGTGCTGTGCGCTTTGCATTGCACTTGCTTTTGTTACGTCCTTTATCAAGATCCTGCCGATGCCATACGGTGGCTCCGTAACGCTTTTGAGCATGTTCTTCATCAGCTACATAGGCTATTGTTATGGGCTCAGAGTCGGCCTGTCCTGCGCATTTGCCTATAGCATCATGCAATTCCTTCAGGAGCCGTACATTTTGGCACCGTTCCAGGTGGCATGCGATTATTTTCTCGCATTCACCGCGCTCGGTCTGTCCGGCTTGTTCAAAAACCATAAGAACGGCATGATAATCGGTTATATTGTCGGCGCACTCGGCCGAGGCATCTTTCACATCATCGGTGGCTACATCTACTGGATGGAATTCATGCCGGACAACTTTCCGAAGGTCATTTCCTTCCTCTATCCGATTGTGTATAATATGTCGTTCGTCGGAACCGAGATGGTCATTACCATTGTCCTCTTACTAGTGCCTGCAATGAAGAAAGTTTTAAAAACCATCAAGCAGCAAGCAACGAGCTGATAAGGTGGCGTCACAAATCACTGTACATCGCTTGGAAGGTACTCTCCTATGATTAGGAGGGTGCCTTTTTTCACTTCAATGACGGCAGTCTCTGCGGTAAACGCATTGCTCACACCAAGCGCATGTGAATTCGTAAGCGTAGCTTCCCGTATCGAATATTTGAGTCCGGCAAGCGTCACACCCGTAGACTCATTGTCAACCGAAAATACAGAAAGCACAGCACCTTCTTTTCCGCAAATGCGAATCGTTCCGGACGTAATCGCCGTTGCAGTCATCCGATTATCGACCAAATATCCTCGTTCACCGTTACGGGCAAGACTAACGAGCAGCTGATAATTTGCCATCGTGTGATCAGCACGCCCCCCGGTTCCACCGTAAAGATAATATTCCTTACAGCCGAAGCGTCGTCCTTCCTCAACAGCAAGGCCCATATCCGTGTCGTCCTTTTCCACGGGAAAACGCATGCATTTTTCCGGTGGTGCAATGCTCGTCAAGGAATCCATGTCTCCCATTACAATCTGAACCGGAATTGCTTCCTGCTGCGTCCACGCATAACCGCCATCTGCCGCAATGACCAAATCCCCGTCGCGGATTTCCGTGATTCGATTGCGAGTGCAGCTATCTCCTGCACCGAATATCAGACATCGCCTCATCATGCTCCACCTCTAAAACGCCGATGCTATCTACAGCAACTGCATACTCTCTAAAAACAATTGTACCTCTTTTACGTTACGGTATTCCGATATCTCAGCAGAATACAAAATGTTCATCTGACGAGTTCCTCTGCCGGCAAATGCTTCTTTGCATGCTTCCTCGCCCCATGCTCGTCGAAATTCATCCACAAGCTCATCGGCTTCTCGAAACCAAAGTGCAGTGAAAGTCACGCCTTCCGAATCACGCAGGACGAATTTCAAATATTTCTTCACACGTCCGATGTAAGACATACGCACTAGCGTCACCGCTCTCGTTGCAAGCAACGGCTTTGCGTTTCCTTTTCCGAGTGGCTCCATCATCGACAGCTCTTGTACAAACGGCATGGCAAGCTGGGAAAACGTCATAACTAAGTCAATGTGCATTGTCTTAACGATGCTCGCACCGCTCGTACGAAAATCGTTGTTGAGCATTTGGCGCAGCGTAGCAATCTCGTCTTCGCATACGGTAAGACCCGCAGCCATTTCGTGACCACCGAACTTAAGCAAATGCTCTGCACAATGCGATAGTCCGGCAAAAATCGAATACGCTTCGATACTTCGCGCAGAACCCTTCCATATACCATCGGGTGAGTCCGTCTTTGTAATCACAATCGTGGGACGATGGTATTGCTCACGAATTCTACCCGCAATTATACCCGCCAGGCTTTCATGACAATCCGGAATAGGCACTAGCAGTACATCGTCCGGTTGTTCTCCGAGCTCTCGAATGGTATCGAAAGCCTTCTTTAGATTTTGTTCCGTCTGCTCCTTACGAACTTCATTGACGGCAACCATGCGTTCACTATACGCATTTGCCTTAACTGCATCCTCTGTTAACAGAAGCTCGACACCGGCGTCCGCCGTCTCCATACGGCCAAGTGCATTAATGCAAGGCCCGATAACAAACCCGAGTGTATATACTCGCACATCATTCTGCAGACCGCATACATCAATCAACGTACGAAGTCCGAAATTCCATCTATCAACCGGCTTATTCAAAGCACATCTTACAATCGTTCTGCTCTCACCGGAAAGCTCCATGACATCGCATACGGTAGCAAGGGCCATAATCTCAATCCGGTGCATGAAATACCCCGGCATGCCTTCAAGGGAAAGCACCATATCCATCAAAAGACCGGCTACTACCGCACCGCACAGATTAGCCATCACGGGCGTTGCGTCCTTGCGCTTCGGATTCACAATGGCATCCGCAGGAGGCAACTCCTCCTGTGGCTCATGGTGGTCCGTAACAAGCACCGTCAAGCCGTATCGCTTTGCAAGTGCAATCTGCTCATTTGCCGCAATACCGTTATCTACCGTAATGATGGTGTCAATTTCGTCTCGAACACACTCTTCCACCATCGCATTGCTGATTCCATAGCCGTCGGCAACACGATCCGGAATTCGATAATCCGCGGAAATGCCAAGCTTTCCGAGAGCATCCAGCATCACGTACGTCGCCGTAACACCATCTACATCATAATCACCGATTACGCGAATTCTAACTTTATCCCTTTGCTTTTGCTTTAAAATGCGATAAAAGAGCTGCGCATCCGGCAACAGCTCTCCTTTCGGTAGCATGCCGGAATCGGGATGCAGATAGTTTGAGACCTGCTCAACACTGCACAAGCCACGGTTCCACAAGAGCCTTGCAAATGCAGGGGTAATCCCAAACACGTCTACAAGCTCGGACACATTGCCCGGCTTATTGCGCACCATCCATTTTTCTTCATAGTGTCTCATGCGCCAACTCCTGTCCATGCCATATTCTGCTCCGCCGTACGTTACTCTGCCGCTTTTTCTTTACGCTCTGCTCGTACGGCAAAGAAATGCCACAAGCTTCCCGCAATGCATACGGAAGAATACGTACCGCAAATCAATCCGACGGTAAGCGGAATCGCAAATACTCGAATCGACTCCACTCCGAGAATAATCAATATAACAACCGTCAACAACGTCGTAAAAGAAGTGTTGATGCTTCGCGTAAGCGTCTGCGAAATACTATCGTTTACCACATCCGCAAGCGTATCCTTCTTCTGCTTCTCAGCCATATTCTCTCGAATACGGTCAAACACTACAATCGTTGCATTGATACTATAACCTACAATCGTCAACATGCAGGCAATAAAGGTATTGTCCACTGAAATACGCGCCAATGCGTATACACAAAGAACTACTAAAACATCGTGTACGAGCGGAATGACCGCGCTTGCCGCAAAGGCCAGATTCTTGAATCGAATCCAAATGTAAAGAAGCATACATGCAGTCGAAACAAGCACCGCAATGATAGCGCCCGACTTCATTCGATCACTTACAGAACCGCTGATTGTCTCTGTCTCAATAGAGGATTCCTCTACATTATAGGTATTCTTCAAGGCCTTCTTAAGATCGTTGAGTGTACCTTCGTCGTCCAAAAACGCCTTAGTCTTAACGATAAGTGCGTTGCTTCCCTTTACCTCTGATACAGATGCCGTCTCTCCGATGGTATCGTAAACAAAACGCTCTATCTCAGCATTTGTCGGGAGCTTGTCGGGGAACGTAATCTGTACGGACGAACCTCCGACGAAATCCAATCCGTAGTTCAGTGGAGTACCGATCGTTGCCTTATTCACAAACAGCATTACAACGCACAGCACAATGATTGACAACGAAGCAATCAAATACTTTTTGCTATGATTGATAAAGGGAATTCTTTTCACCGGCTTTGCCACACCATACATGGCAGGCTTGTCCGCACCGAGGTTAAAGAAGCACTGCATTACAAGCTTCGTAATCAAAAGTGCCGTAAACAACGATACGATAATACCGATTGCGAGTGTCGTTGCAAAGCCCTTAATAACGCCCGAGCCAAGGAAGTACAGCACTGCCGCGGCAATCAAGGTTGTAACATTACCATCAATAATGGACGAAAGCGCCTTGTTATAGCCGAGCTTAATGGACGAGCGAACCGTCTTACCGGTTGCGAGTTCTTCTTTGATACGCGAGAAAATGATGACATTTGCGTCGACC